>JBGPLV010000030.1:0-11414 GCA_041486625.1 Elusimicrobiota bacterium | reverse complement strand
GACCTCCAGCTCTCTAGAACATCGTCCATCTCAGAATCTGAAAAGCCCAAAAGTTGCTTGAACCGGCGCGAGTAATACACCGGAGTTTCGGGAGCAAGCCAGTCCCCCTCTAAAGGAATCTTCGCGTCCCAAAGTCCATCGCGCGACCCTCGCGCGGCGAGCTCAAAACGCTCCACACTCTCGCGGAGGGCCTCCTCCGCCATTTTCTTTTGGATGAGCCATCCGAGCTGTGCCGCGATGGCGTTGATCAGCAGGATATGGTCCTTTTCCTCTGGACGCGACTCATAAAGAAAGAATTCTAATACCAAAACCACGTCGTCCCCCGCTATGACGGGGATACCCAGCCCTGCCCGAAAACCGGCGTCCGATGCATGCATTGCCGAAGGAGCCTCCGCGTCATCATGCATGTCGGCTGTCCAGACGGGATCCTTATAGGCCCAGGCTTTTCCAGCCAACCCCTGGCCGGGCAACACCGTGAGGGATTCGGCCCCCTTTCTGAAGGACTCCAGCCCGGGTGCGTTCGCATACCAAGCCGGCGAGCATTCCAATGCTTTTCCATCCGCCCGAACCTGCCACGCTTGGCCGTACGTCCAACCGGTCGTTTTGCATACACTGCAGAGAGTCATGCTGATGGCCGTCTGGAGATCGCTGGCCTGGCTGATGGATAGGATCAATGTCTGAAGAAGTTGTAGTTCCTTTTGTGTATCGTGAAAGGGGAGGAGAACACGCGGGGCTCGCTTGAGGAGATTCATATCACGACGCCCTTGGGCGGTTCCATGCGACCATCCCACAAACAGCGACTCCGCCAGACGACAGGCGGACCGCCCTGCCGTGTGGCGGTTTCGTGGGGCCGATTCTGCGCCTTGACATGGTGCTTGAGTTCACTGGCGATTTGGGCCAGCTGCGTATAACGCGTGATGTAGCGTGTCGCGGTGCTCACCACGCCGACGGAAAGACGCATGCGTGGAAAAAACTGGCTCTCACCCTGGCGATTGAGCGCGACGATCCCTCCCCGCTCGCGGTGCTCCGGGGAGTAGTAGTGTGGCGCGGCGGCGTCAAAGCGTAGCAATATCCGTGGAAGCGTGGCCGCCATGTACACAGGAGCGCCTAGGAAGACAAAATCGTCACCTCCAATGTGCCCACAGAAGGCTTGGGTAAAAGCACTTGTGATCGAAAACTCCATCAAAAGATCGGCCAGATCCTTAATCACCTGGTCGCCGGCATGATAGCCGTAAACATCGTTGTAAGCCTTGAAATCATCGATATCGAAATAAGCGAATGCGAACGGTTGTTTTCTTTCCAATCGCCGGTTGACCTCCGCTTCGATGCCGGGACTTCCCGGCAGGTGCGATAGGGGATTGCACCAGATCTCGCGCCGGCTGCGCAGGAGGATGCTCTCCAGGCGCGCTTTGAGTTCCAGGACGTCAAAGGGTTTTACGAGATAATCGTCAGCCCCGGCCCGGAAGCCCTCGAGCCGCTCTTGCAATTCTGCCCGTGCGCTAAGCATAATCACCGGGATCAGGGAAGTCCGCGGGTCTTGGCGGAGAGCCCGGCAAAAGCGCAATCCATCCATGTGGGGCATCAGAATATCAGTAATGATGATGTCGGGCAGCTCGCGACAAAGCCACCGGAGCGCCTCCGTGCCATCCGAAACACGAAATACTTCGTAACCCAAATAGATGAGGAGTTTACTCAGGAATACCACAACTTCGGAATCATCTTCGACCAGAAGAATACGCGCGGATAAACTCGAAGTCGAAGGAACTTCCGCTTGAATCCGAGAGGTCTCTGCCGTGGCTGTCGATTTCATATAGATTCCTGACGCCCACCGGCCGCAAAAGAGGGTTGGGCCACTGGACAGACAGGCAGCGTCACGATAAATTCGGTGCCTCCCGTCTGTCCCCCGGCTGGGCTGCGGACTTCGAGGGAGCCGCCATGTTCACGTATGCTGCTCATCGATACCGCTAATCCCCGTCCGGTTCCCTTGCCGACGTCCTTGGTCGTGAAGAAAGGTTCGAAGACGCGCGGTAATACATCCGGGGCAATCCCGGGTCCTGTATCGGCTACGGATAGCCGGATACCGTTCTCCTCCTGCCGGGCCCAGATTCTTAAAATTCCTTTGGTCCCCATGGCGTCAAAGGCGTTCTGGAATAGATTCAGAAGCACCTGCGTGATGTGCATGGGGCTTACAAAAACGGGAGGCAAAGAATCTTCGCAGTTTTCGATAATCTCAATATTGTGAAGAGTGAAAGAGCGGCGCATGAAGACCAGCGCCTGCCGGACCAGAATCCAGAGATCCGCTTGCTCCCGCTCTATTTTTTGGCTTCGCGAGAACTGTAAGAGGTTCTGGACTACTTTGCGACAACGCTGAGCGGCCGCCTCCATGAAGGCGATATCTTCTCGAAGGGGGTCGTTTTCCGGCATCTGAAGGAGCAGCGTCTGTGCCTGGCCAAGAATGCCGGTGAGGGGATTATTGATCTCGTGAGCCACGCCGGCCGCTAAACGCCCGACCGCCGACATTTTTTCCGAGTGGATCAATTGTTCACGGGTTTTCTCCAACTCCTCCACCCTGGACTGTAGAGTCTGATAAAGACGTGCGTTCTCGACGGCCTGCGCCGCGTGTGTGGCAAATAAGAGAAGTGCACGTTTGTCCAACTCGGAAAAAGACGGGGACTTTCCCCGGCGCACGACCCGCAGCACGCCGAAGCTTCCATGCTGGCCCATGAGAGGCGCACTTAAGGAAACGGAGAGACCCTCCCCCCCCTCGGTCTGAGTTTCCTCGACCGCTGGCCCAGCTCCATTTTCGAAGGAAGAATCACTCTCCTCTTTGATTTCCAGGAAGGTTTCGCTCGCTCGTAGCGTCTTTTTGAGCCATTCCGTAATTCCGTGAAGCACGTCGTCAAGATTCAGCGATTGGTTCATGGAACGCACGCATTCATAAAGAGCCAGATGGGTTTTAAGATTTCGCCGTTCCCACGCGCGCTCTAGAAGCGCGGCGAATTCGTCCATGTGAAAAGGCTTATAGAGGTAATCGTAGGCACCCGCCTTGAGGCATTCGATGGCGTCTTCCTGCGAACCGTAGCCGGTAGCGATGAGAACCTCCGTGTCAGGATCGATGGATTTGACCGATCGTAAGACATCCAGGCCGCTCATCCCTGGCATTTTCAGGTCTGTGGTCACCAGCGGAAACGGTTCTTTGCGAAACAACGCCAAAGCCTCCTCTCCGCTAGAGGCGAGGGTCACATGAAAGCCGCGTCGGCCCAGCTCCTGCGACGTCATCTCGCGGATGCTGAGCTCATCGTCGACATAGAGATGACGGATTGCGGAGGCCATCGCAATTTATTAATTACACAATCGGAAACTTATTTCAAGGAAAGCTCTTGTTAAAAGACCTTAACAAATTATTAACCTGTAGCCTTTTCCGCTGACGGTCTCGATGGAAACAGGAGCATGGTCGCCCAGCTTAGAGCGTATCTGGCGGATGTGAACATCGATGGAGCGTGGGTGGATAGCTTCATGAGGCTCTCCCCAAACCCGACGCGCGAGCGTCGGGCGTTCAACCACGTTAGGAGATTCGTTGGCTAAAAGATAGAGGATGTCAAATTCCTTCGGCGAGAGCGTGGAGATCTCCTGATCACCGCACATCGCCACACGATTTCGGGGGTTCAGAGTGAGCGGCCCTCGTTCGAGAGTGGAAACGTCCGTGGAGGGAAGCTGGCGACGCCTGAGAAGATTGCGGACGCGCGCCATGAGCAGCGGCACATCAAAGGGTTTCCGCAGATAGTCATCCGCCCCGCCCACAAGCATCTCGACTTCCTGGTTTTCGCGGTCATTGCCGGTCAGAATCAAGAGCGGGATATCGCGACTGGCAGGATCGTTCTTGAGCACGCGGAAAACATCATGCCCTGAAATGTCAGGCAGTCCGAGATCCAAGATCACCATATCGGGAAGAAGTTTGCGCGTGATCTGAAGGGCCTGTTGCCCATTTCGGACCACATTAACGGTATACCCTACTGATGAGAGTGTTTGTTTTAGGACCTTCTCGACGAAGGGATCATCCTCAACCACGACAATGTTGACGTGCATAATTATAAATCCTGGACCAGGTCCGTCAGCCGAACGTTCAAGCTGCGGGCGATTTTGGCGAGGCTGAACAGAGACGCAGAGTTTTTGGCATTCTCAATTTGTGAAATCAAACTTTTCGACAAGCTCGTCTGAGCCGCCAGCTTGGCGATGGTCCAATTGCGCTTCTGTCGGTATTCCTTAATCCTTTTACCGATCCGCTGATTCGTCACCTGTTCGGTATCCAAGAAAACGCCTTTCTCCTCGAGAAGTCTGTGGACAATCGCTCTCAAATCATCGATTTTGTATGGCTTTTTGAGGTAATCGTAAGCGCCTGTTTTTAATGTCGCTAAGGCGGAGTCCACAGAAGGGTAGCCTGTAAGAATAATAAGTCCAATATCCGGATCTTTTTCCCGTACTTTACTGAAAAGCTCAACACCGTCCATATGAGGCATCTTCAGATCGAGGATCCCAACCTGAAACGCGCCTTTGCGAACCTGCTGCAGGGCGTTCCGAGGATCCGCGTGCCAGATGACCTTGCACCCTTCGCTCGAAAGCTGTTCCTGCAGGAATTGGCCGTTCTCCCGGTCATCATCCACGACGAGTATCCGGGCTGTATCATTTTTCATGAGATCCCTCCGAAGATAGTATAGGCAAGCGTACGACAACACGGGTTCCCCCTGTCCCTGTAACGGGACTCTGAATTTCAATTGTTCCGCCATGTCGTTCTACCATGGCCCGGCTAATGGTTAATCCCATCCCGCGACCCCCCTGGCCATGTTTGGTCGTAAAGAAAGGCTCGAATACTTTTTCCAGGATATTCGGGGCAATACCCCGGCCGGTATCGATAATGGAAATTTCAGCTTCCGGCCTATTCTTGTCCCCGGTGACGGGCTGTATGGAAAGTGTCAGTCTGCCGCCTTCGGGCATCGCTTGCCAGGCGTTCTGTATCAGGTTGGTAAGGACTTGAACGATTTGCCCTGGATTGACATAGGTAGGTGGTATCGCTCCAAAGTGCCGGATCAGCTGCAGTGTTTTGTCTTCACTCAGATCCAGTGTCGTCACGGCCTCTTCGACCAAATCGGTCAAAGGAATAGCGATGCGGTGAAGCGTACGTTCGGGAGAAAGCATCGAAAAGCCGTCCAGAATTTCAGAGGCTCTTTGGACTTCCTTCTCAATAGTTCTCAGGTTTTCTCGCGGCAGACCTTTGATGGAGCGCTCTAACCGTGATCCCGCGTTCATGATGTGGGTCAGTGGCTTGGCTAATTCGTGCGCCATCTCTGTGGCCAGAATGCCCATTAAGGCCATGTCCTGAGTCCTCGGAGGAGGTTTTGGGCCGTGAAGGATTCCACCAAAGAACGCGTGATCGACAAAAGGCTCGATGCGCGATTTCATGGCGGGGGCTAAAATGACTGTGAGCGGGAAAGCGGCGGTGTAGAATGCCGCACTTTCCTGGATGCCATAGTGGCCAAAAAGCCGTTCCAGGACCGCCACGAGCGAAAGATACACGGCGGTAAGCCCGCCGGACAAAATTCCATAGACAACACTACGTCGCAACACCAAACGGATATCCAGAAGGCCGTACTCGATGATGGCAAAGGCGATGACCAGGGCATAAAACGAATTCATGAGGTTGCCCACCGGATAGATCGATATGCCGTAGATCGGCAGGAAATTCGTTACGGCGCTGCCGAAGCATATGATCAGGCCTCCCAGAAGGTATTTCATCTGATTTTGGCGGTGATCTGTGCTGGTGCGCAGGCATTGCCAGAGGAGCCGGAAAGCGTAGAGAACAATCGCGAAAAACGAGAGCCCGAAAAGGACATCCCCCTTGGCGGCAACCGGATAATAGCCCCAGAAATAATGCCGTACGCCGGCCATGAGCCATGGTGTGGAGGCATCCATCACGGCAAACATAATTCCGCTCGCATAGGCGAGTTGCAGGATCCGGCGGTTGATGGCTTTATCTGCGGAGTTCGTGACAGCGATAATAAAATGCAGGAATAGAGGAGCTAAAAGGCGAACGATCACGGCGCCAAAGTATTTGTACCACACAAAGGCCTCTTGCGCGTCCGAAAGGTTGTATCCAATGGTCAGCCATGCGTTCCAGAGCCCAAGCCACAGGGTCCACCGAAGAAAGGACCGGCGCACCGCACCACGGGGTGCAGAAGAAAACACCCATCCCAGCAGGGCTATATTGAGAAGTGCCGCCAAGGCGGGAGGTATCGCGTAGGGGTTCATGCTCCGAAGTAAAACTCCATTTCGACGAGATACGACATCGCACCGCGCTCCAGCGTCTGGCCGGCCACGTCTTCTCGGCCCTGCGCGTAGAAGCTTCCGATGCTGGCTCGCCAGCGCTCCCGGGCATAGCTGAGGCCGGCTGTGAAGTAGGACAAATCCACATCGATGAGTTCGGTTAAGGCTTGTGTCTCAAATGAAACGGCGCGTGGATCGCGAAAATAACCCCCGCGCAAGCTCCATCGGTCCGTGGCGCGCCACTCCACCCCGCATCGGTAGCGGTTGGTGGATGACCACCCTAGATCCATATCTTGATTTTGCAGAAGCGCACCCGGATGATCAAACCGAATGTCGAGCCGGGATGCATTCCACTCACTGCGCTGCCAATCCGCGCACAGCGTCATGGCGCGCGTGGGCAGGAACGCTAAGCCAACGCCGTATGTCGTTGGATTTCTCACATGCTGCACAAAGTCACTGGATTCAGCGGGTAGCCGGCTGTCACCCACAAAGGCATTCCCTTTGACAGCCAAATCCTGACCGGTCCTGTAAACGCCGCCCAGACGCCAATGGGATCCCATTTCTATCAAGATCCCGAAAAGGCCCTGGACGTCCAGAGCACTTCCCTCGGCGGATGAGCCAAACGCATATCCCGGAGCCGTTTTGTTCGCGAATCGCGCCAGGTGGGCCTGCACCAAATTGACGCCCGCTCCGATGCTGATCCATGGGGCCACTTGCCTGGCGACCGAGAAGTTGTGATTGATAATAGATCCACGGCTCTTGAAGGACACGTCAAAGCCAGGCTGGGAGGCATCGGTGACTTCAAAAGCAAAACCGAGCGGCGTATAGGATCCGCCCGCGAACGTAAAGCCATGCCAAGAGGTGTAAAATCCGAATGACGGTAATGGCGCCAAAAAGCTAGAATCCGTTCCATTGAACCGGGTTGGTTCGCCCCCTAACTGGAAAAACGCATCTCCGCGGGCGATATCTGCGCTGGTCAAGGGAGCCGTGGGATTGGCCAAGCCGTTAGAGTCATGCGTTCTGATGCGTACGACTTCCGTGGCAAATCCGAGTCCCGTCTGATGGAGTTTTGCTAATCCGCCGGGGTTCCAATAAATCGCTGTCCAATCATCCGCCAGCCCAATAAAGGCGCCGCCCATCCCGACCGCCCGCGCCCCCAACCCCGGCCCCTCAAATCCACCTGCGCGTAAAGTTGCCGAATGGAGGATACACAACAGAAAAGCACTAATAAAGAGATAGCGTTGCAAAACAGCAGGATTATACAAGTTTCATTACAGCTGAAGGTAAGCAAGAAGAATATCTTGAGAAGAGGGAGGTGCTTGCTGCACCTGATTTAAGAATGGAGTATTATGTAAGCGCTTCTACAGGTGCCTCGCATGCTCGCTTGAAGCTTTGGATGACTCGTTGAGCGATATCACTTAATTTCGGTCCGAAAACCCATCGTTCCATGAAGGCCCCGATCCATGGCAAAGGGTGACTTATGTGAAACGTTTGCGTGATGGTCATGCGCGTGTGATGAGCGTCTTGTGAACTGAACCGCCATGTGACTTGCATCCCGTCAAGTCGGCCTCCCTTATGAGTGAAATAAAGTCCTTCGTTCTCGCGAAAGCTGACCCACGATTGCCAAGCGACGATCTTGCCATGAATCTTTGCTGTGCGCTCCAAGAGTAATCGTTCAGGTTGTCGTTCGAGTATCCGACAGCTCAAGTAATCTGACATAAACTCCGGCTGCCGTTCCACCTGGCTAGCCAGGGCATAGACCTCCGCCAGAGGCCGGCTGATGTCAGTGCTGTAGGCGAGTTTCCTCATGCGAGGGCCCCTCTGAGCAAGCCCCTCCCCCCTCCCGAATGGGAGGAGGGAAGGATAAGAGCACCGTGGCACTATTTTTGCCAGAGAATCCGGCGGTGTTAGTCATCACGGCTTTAAACGAAGCGTCGCGGGCGACATTGGGAACGCAATCCAAATCACAGGTCGGATCAGGCACTTCGTAGTTCATCGTGGGTGGAACCTTTTGGTGCATGAGCGCCAAAGTCCCCGTGATAATTTGCAAAATCCCAGCGGATCCCAAGGTGTGACCGATCGTGGATTTAATGCCCGTCAAAAGCATCTTTCGGGCGTGTACGCCAAAGGCTTTTTTCACGGCGAGCGTTTCCACGGTCTCATTAAGAGGGGTGGAGCTGCCGTGGGCAAAAAAGACGCCGATCTCTTCCTTAGGAATGCGCGCGTCCTCCATCGCAAGATGAAAGGCGCGCGCGGTTTGGTCGCCGCAAGGATCGGGCGCGGTCATATGGTAGGCGTTGGAGGTGGTTCCGTATCCGCCGAGTTCCGCATAAATTTGGGCTCCTCGCGCCACTGCATGGTCTAGCGATTCAAGCACCACGACGGCACCCCCCTCAGCCAGAATGAATCCATCTCGGTTTTTATCGAAGGGGCGGCTGGCATGAGAAGGATCCTCGTTTCGTGTAGATAATGCCCTCATGGCGCAGAAGGAATTGAGACAGAGAGGCGTAATGGGGGCTTCCGTACCTCCCGCGAGCGCGATATCTTCCCAACCCCCGCGAATGGCGGTGAACGCCATCCCCAAAGCGTCGATCGAAGATGAGCATCCGGTCGATACGACTTGGCTTGTCCCGCGTAGACCCAAGATTAAGGAGATATATCCTGAACAAGCGCTGGGAAACCAGCCGTGGTACCAGTTTTTATGGACGCGGGGCTGACCTGGCTCCGACCCCCACTGGAAATCTCGTTCGTAGGAATCGACGGCAGCAACGGCCAATCCCATGTATGTGCCCCAGCGCGAAACATCCGCTTGGCTGGGATCCAGTCCGGCGTCTTCCACCGCCTGAAAAGCCGCCGTCACGCCCATCTGATAGGCGCGGTCCATGTGCGGGAGGTGTTCTTGAGGGATTTTCGGATGAGCCTGGAAGTCTTTTACTTCCGCGGCGATGCGCGTCGAATAGGGGGAAGCATCAAATCGCGTGATGGGACCTACCGCGTTTTTCCCTTCGAGAAGCCCCTTCCAGAACGCGTCTTTGCCAATGCCATTGGGCGCTACCACTCCTAAACCCGTGATGACGACACGACGTTCGCTCACACAATCCTCCTGAAGACGAGAGAGCTGTTTTTTCCCATGAAGCAATACGAATTCTGTACCACGACGTTCACTTTCCCCTCTTCCGCCGCGCGGCCGACAAGACGCACAGGATGATCAGGGTGTGGATCCTCCAGATTGTCCTGGGGAGGAAAAACGCTATGCTCCAGCGCCAAGGCAGACGCAGCGGCTTGAATTCCCCCCATGGCTCCGATGGAATTACCGATCCATGAACTGATCGCGCTCACGCGAGGCCCTTCTCCGGCCCCCGCGAATACACTGCCGATACAGCGGGTTTCCATTTGGTCAAACGCGGGAATAGAAAACCCTTGGGAATTGACCCAATCGACGTCTTGAGGAGTGAGCTGGGATTCTTTCAAAGCTTCTTTCATCGTGCGGACAATCCCGAGTCCGTCGGGCTCAGGCGTAAAGATATCGAAGGCACTATTGACGCTCGAGTAGCCCGAAATTTCCCCATATAGGCGGGCTCCGCGCGTTTTCGCGTGCGCGTATTCTTCGAGAACGAGCATACCCGATCCTTCGCCCAAAACCATCCCGTCCGCCTGACGGTCAAAAGGGCGTGACGCCTTTTCCGGCGCGTCATTGCGTCGGGAAAGCCATCCGTCACGGGCGAGCGACCCCACGAAAAGCGGGATAAGCGGGGCCTCAGTGCCGCCGGCGAGCATCACATCCGCTTTCCCGCCGCGGATCATCCGGTAAGCCATTCCGATCGCGTCAGTCCCGGAGGTGTTGCCGTTGCAGAACGTGAGGACGGGACCCTTCATCTTGAAGCGTATGGAAAGAAGACCATTGGAGCCGCACGGAAAGAAGGCAATGGCGAGATACGGACTGCCCCAGCGCGGGCCTTTCCCATAGATGACCTCGCTCTCCTTTTGGGCATATTCGATGCCGCAGACGGCGTTGCCGATCGAACTGCCCATTCGTTCGCCATTCTCACGGGCCAAATCCAGGCCGGCGTCACGGATGGCGTCTTCGCTCGCCGCCACGGCCAGAATATTACTGCGATCAACTTTTTTCAGTTCATGAGGATCGAAGTAATTCAAAGGGTCTAGGTCGCTAATTTCTCCCGCGATGCGCGTCGCCAAGCGACTGGGGTCGAAGCGCCGAATGGAATGGACCCCTGAGAGCCCTGTGATAAGCGCCTGCCAGAACGCTTCCTTCCCTACTCCATTCGGCGCTACGACCCCGACACCCGTCACGACCACTCGATGCGTCATATCGGAACGACCTCGCGATCTTCCTTCTCGCACACTCGTTTTAAAGCGGCGACAACCAGAGCGGCCATCGCAGCGATCTTCGGCTTATAAACAAAGCGTTCAATCCATCTCCCGATTGCCCAGGGACGATTCAGGTGAAAGCGGTGGATGATCGTGACTCGAGTTTCCGATGAACCCATCGAGTCAAACTGCCACTCCACTTTCATGCCACGCAGAGGGCCTTCGGCTTGCTCAAAACAGATGGATCGGTTTTCTTCGAAACGAACCCATGATTTCCATCGGTAGAGATGCCCTTGTATAAGTGCCGCACGCTCCAATAATAACGCGTCCTCCCGGCGGTCAGTAATGCGGCTTTCTATGTAACCTGGTAGGAATTCGGGATAGTGTTCCACTTGTCTCGCCAGAGCAAATACCTGGGAAAGAGGCTTCTGAATGACCGTCGTATGTTCCAGTCGTGTCATGGGATGTCGTCCTCCACGAATGCCACCGCGCGGACCCACCCTGCGCTTCCGCGCTCGATTTTGACTGGGAAGCATGACACCCAAAAGCCGTAAGGGACGGGTATTTGATCGAGGTTGCCCAGTTTCTCGATATGACAATATTCGCGGTCGCGACCTACCATATGGGCAGGAAAGATCGAGGAGTTGTCATGGGATTGCAAATAGTCCTTGAGCATGATTCCTGCGGGGCGGTCAAAGCCCCATGCGTCGATCCCGATGACCTTGATGCCTTGATCGAGAAGCCAGAGCGTGGCGGCACGACCCATG
>JBGPLV010000029.1:0-11674 GCA_041486625.1 Elusimicrobiota bacterium | reverse complement strand
ATCGTTGGTATAGGAATGGATGGTGGTCATAAGACCGCGTTTGATGCCAAAAGCTTCGCGGATGACTTTCGCCAGCGGTGCGAGACAATTGGTTGTACAGGAAGCGTTCGATAAGATGACATGTTTGGCGGGGTCAAATTTGTCCTCGTTGATGCCCATGCAGATCGTGATGTCTTCCCCTTTGGCAGGGGCAGAAATGACGACGCGTTTAGCTCCCGCGGTGAGGTGTGCTTTGGCCTTGTCCGCGTCCGTAAAACGGCCGGTGGATTCGATTACGATGTCGACGCCCAAATCCTTCCAGGGGAGCTGCGCGGGATCCTTTTGCGCCGTGACCTTGACGGTTTTCCCATCGATCACCAGATCATTCCCTTTGGCTTCAACCGTATGCGGATCGACGCCAAAAATGGAGTCATATTTATAGAGGTGAGCAAGCGTCTGCGCATCGGTCAGATCGTTTACCGCGACCCATTCGATGTTCTTGTGGCCCCAGCCGGCTTTCAAAACCAGGCGGCCAATACGTCCAAATCCGTTGATACCGACGCGAACTCCCATTGTCATGTCCTCCTTAGCTCGCCACTACGTCTCAGGCGAGTCCGCCAAGGTGTAGTGGCGGAAAATTTTACCGTCGTATTCTATCAAAGGTCCCTCGCCAGGACAAGCGACTTCACTCTCCGGACGCCGGCATGGTAGAGGACTTTGGCGCATTCGCCCAGCGTGCTTGCGGTGGTGCAGACATCATCTATTAATAGGAAAGAACGCCCCTGAAGGGCTTCTTTTTTCGCGCTTGCATGGGGATGCAGGGCGAAGGCGGAACGCACGTTGTTCTGCCTATTTGTCCGGTTCAGTTCGATTTGTGAATGTGTTTTGCGCGTTCGGAGAAGCATGGGTAACATGGGTCGACCAACGCCTTCAGCTAACCGCGTGGCAAGTAGTTCCGCCTGGTTAAATCCTCGTACACGCTCGTTCTTGTGATAAAGCGGCACTGGAATAATCCCCTGGATGTCGTGAAGTTCAGGCGAACGGTCCCAGGCATACTGCAAAAGTGCCCCCAAAGGTCGTGACAGCGTTTTTCTGCCGGCATATTTAAATCGGTAGACCGCCGAAGGAATGACGCCGCGATATTCGGTAGCCGCGCGGATGAGGAGTGAAGGAGGCTGTGTCCGGCACCTGTAGCAGAGATTCCCCCCGTCTTTTAATGGAATTCCGCACTTTTGGCAGATGCAGCCCTGAATCCTGGGAATAACCAGCCAACATTTCCCGCAAAAGCCGTGATCTTCGAGGCTTGCCAGAGCGCTTCGGCACCCCACGCATGCCCATGGAAGGAAAAACCGCAGCAGATGTCGAGTGAGCGAGTGAGCCGGTGAGCAAGTAAGCCAGGGACAGCGATGAAAGTTAATTGTCAACTGAATGGATCAAGCCGTTCAATAGTCGACCAACCTCATTGGAACGGACTTCGAGGTTCTCGATTTCCTCTTTTGAGACATAGCCGATCATTTGGGAGATGTCCATTTGAGTCTCGAGCTCGCTTAATGAGGCTCTGGTGATAAGATAAAACTGACGCTTTTCTAACTTAGACCGTCTTGCAGCACTCTCAGCGATATTGCTTGGGATTGAAACCGCCGCACGCCTCATCTGGTTTGTAAGGGCATACCGTTCTTCCGCAGGGAATCTTCCTGTGGTGCAGTACACCTCAGGCACTAGAGCCATTGCCTTTTGCCAAGCGATAAGTCTTTTGTGGGGCCTTTCATTTGGGAAATTCATGTATTTCACCTCCAACAGTTAGATGAAAAAGCGGGAATTTTATTCACTCTTTTTCTAGCTCACTAGCTCACTGCTTGCTAGCTCACTAGAACTGGATCGTCAGGAGGCTGTTGAGCTCGTAGCCGTAGGAATTGGCATCGGAGCTGACCTTGTTCACGGTATAGAAATAGCTCATCCCGAAGGTGAGGCGGACGTTGGACGTCATCTCGTAATCATTACTGGTGGTGAATTTGTAGGTATCCGTATTGGTGTTGAGTTCGTCAAGACTCGAGCGCTTCATCTCCAGAGAAAGTGTATCCGTGGTCCGGATCCGGTTGGAGAACACGACCAGGTCTCCGAACGGCAGCTTCATCCCTGCGGGAAGGAATAGGTCGGCATATACCTGGAGCGCCGGCGTGCGTGACAATTGGTCGACCGTCAGCCGGCCGGAGGAATCGACCGTCTGTTGTTTGGATTGATCGTATTTCGGGGTAAAGCGCCATTTGCCGACGTTGAAGCCCAACTGCGTCCCCAAGGTCTCGCCATGGGAATCGCTCGTGGTAACGTTGTTGATCCGGTCAAAAACATTGTCGGTCGTGCGTGTGTATGAGACAAAAAGATCCAGCTTTTTAAACATCGTAAATCTCCAGTCCCCGCCGTTGGTGGACGATTTGTCAAGGGACGTGTTAAGTGTATCGACACTCTTATATTGCGTTTTAATATTCATCTGGCTGTTCGACATCCAATTCTGCGCGTGGAAGAAATACTCCGTCTGTGTCATTCCGATGATGAGATCGGGGAAGATCTGCGTGTGAATGATCGTCGAGGTCCCGGTTGTATTTTGCCGTTGCTTGGTGTTGGTAAACGTGGAGGTGAGCGACATCGTGCGGAGTGGTTGGGCGGAGCCCGTCCAGTTGGTCGCCCAATCAAATGGGCTCAAGCGTTGCGTTGACCGGAAGGTGTCGCGAATCGTTGAATTCGTGATGGCCCCGTTTTTCAGAGGGCTGCGGACGCTGAACGTATTTAAACTGTTATATCCCGCGTCCACATTCTGCCAACTGTCTCCGTCTTCCATGAGGTAGCTGGAGACCACATTCATTGATTGGAGCGGTCTGACTTTGTTCGTTAAATCTCTCCAGGCGAAGTCCCATGCCGCCTCCCCTGTATCGGTGCGGTCGACGGTCTTGCTAATAGCGGCAGCGGGATCCGTAGCCAGGGGAATTCCATAGGTCTCGCGGTTCGTGATGGAATACCGCAACCTGGGGGAAAGCCATCGTTTGAAGGCCAGAACGCCGTCAAAACCCATCGTCTGGGATTTTAATTTGTCATAGTCAAGCGTCGTGGTGGAAGCGGAAATGCTTGTTGAGGTAGAAAAGACAACATCCTTGGATTCACGAGTCGAGGATCGTGTGAAATTCGGATTAAATGTGAACCCGGTCAAAGGTTGGAACGCGAGCTTCGCGTTGATTTCCTGGGTGTCATCACGCGTATTTGACACCGAAAAGGGGTCCGTGGCATTCAAGAGTGCCCCGTCGTCAAAGTTCAGTTTAAGCTTGGTCAGCTTATAGCCCAGTTGTACGGATCGAGGCAGATACGCGCGCTGTAGAGGAACGGCATAATCCATCGTTATACCGTAGTGATCCGTATTATCGGTGCGAAAAAGATTGGACGTCTTCGTTTTGTCGGTGTCATACAAAAGTCCTAATTTCGGCAATTTGGGAATCTGCAGAGTTCCGTTGCCCGAGAAGCTGTGTTGCGTCACATCCCCCTCTTGCTGCACGGACACAAGCGTGGAGTTTACCGTATTGATGACCGGAGTAATGGTATGTTTTTGCTGCGCCGTAAATTTCATCGGGAACCAAGCGAGCCGCGTCAAATTGAAATACTCGTTCTGTTCGTGCCGGTCTTGGTTGGTAATGGCGCTCGTAAAGGTTTCGAAGTTGCGGTCGATATTCCTAGCGCCCGCACCAAATGTCCCCCACCCGTAAAGTTCAAAGTCGGATTTGAATGAGGAAGCGTAACCGACACGCGTAATGACATCCGACCCAAACAGTTCGTCAAACCACAATTCTCCAGAGGTGGAACATCCACTTAAGTTGGGGCAGTCCACGCCGAATTTCATTTCGGCAACCGAGGTGAGATTTGGATTTCCCACCTGCGTGACACTGCTTCCGATCACGTTGGAGGCCCATGCATTCGGACGAGTGCCGCCAATCTGATTAATCGTTATTTCCGACCAGTTATTGGAGCCATTCGCGTTGACCGGAAGATTGTCGATGAGTCCCGCAAACTGCCAGTAGTCGGTATCCGACCCCGCTCGGAAGATGAAGCGGGCTCCGCCGGTAGCACTCGGCGTTGCCGATGTCTTATAAACGAAGAATTTTATGCTTCCGTAAGGCGTAAAATCCATGGGCGAAACGGTTACGCTTTTGGCCGTGACGGTAGCAGAAGACGTAGTCAGAAAATTGAAATTGACCGCCAGCGACTGCTCCTTCCGCTTCGTGGGTGTGGGGCCGGTCAAAGCCGTATTAATTTGATTTAAGTCGTCAAAATCGGGAATACCTGCGGGGGAGACATAGCTTGCGTCGTCTTCCGTATTGATCGCCCTGACATTGATGCTCGATCCGATCACCACTGGGTCTTCTACCTGCCAACGGTTTCCGACAACGGAGATTTTGGCGATGTTAATCGTCCCTGTTTTCGTCGTGGTAATGGCCCCTAACTGCGACAATGAAATACGCAGTTCTTTGATGGCCGACCAATTGGCGGCGGTGGACGAACTGATCTGCAGGGGAACGCGGACGAACTTCCATCCGCTAAAATCAACTCGGTTCGCCTGGCCACTACAGGAGCCGTCTCCCGTCGTAAAATTGATGCAGTTGCTAGGTGGCTGCGACAGGCTACTCGTGTAACCAAAATTGCCCCCCACCGAGGTATCTTCGAAGTTCAATACGCCGTTCCGATCCAAATCCTGGCTATCCAGGCGGATATTGTTGGCCCCTAGGATGGAAACGGAACCATCAGGGTTATAGAAGTGAATGCCATTGTCTTCACCAACGTCTAAGGAATTATTGTGATTGGCATCCTCGGTTCGAGGCGTGTTGTCCCCTTTGGCGTGGGCCGCATTAATATCCGTGAAGTCACCGCCATGAGTGTTATCAAAGTCTTCACTGATGTTGCCCAGTGTCACATTGAGCTGGGTTTGACTGGGCGTGGAACCGGTAGTACTCCCGTCTCCTTGCATCCACATTTCGAGATAAAGCTTTTTGGAAAGATCGATGCCGCCAGGACTCAGGACGGTCGCGATCGCGGCTTCCGATGAGCGGCTGAGATCATAATTGATCGTCAAAATCTGAGTCTGGTCGCCGGATAGAGCGGCAGCGTTCGGGTTGACATCCAGCGTTCTGACGAGATTATTGATCAGGTTATCGCCTGCCTGGTTGACGAGATTCACTTGACCGATTGCATTCAAGTACTGAGAGCTTGGACTTGAGGGACTAGCTACATCCGAGGGGGTCGCCGCAATCTGCCAGTTCAGTTTGCTCAAGCTGACGGATGTTTCGTCTTTGATCCCTTCCATGTTTTCGATGAGCGCTTTTCCGAAGGTGTTCGGGTTTCGGACGCTCCGCGCGACCTCCGCGCCAAAGCTCGATTTGAGGAACGGAATGGGATTGAAGATGAGGTCTTTCAGGTGCATATCGGCTTCCGAGACAAACCAGCTCCCGGAGGTCTGCCGGATATCGGGCGCGGAGGTCTGTTTGGGCGCAAAATCGTAAATGATCGATGAACCAATAAGACTGGATGCCAAAATGGGAGCGACGGGTGAAAGAGAAAGTTCGGCGCGCGTGCCGACCAAGGTGTCTTGCTGGGCGCCGGCGATTCCGAACGGGGAAAAATCATAGGTGGCCTGAATGCGGGTTGTTTCCGTGATTTGGTCCTCGTTAAAGAATGTGATGAAGCCCGAAGCGTAATCAATGAAGTAATCCACATCACGCACCAAAACACGCCCATCCATCGTAATTCGCTCACTGTTGAGAACGATATTCGGCCGCAGGGTGTACGTCTTGACGCGAGCGCGGTACTCGACGAAAAAGCTCGATTGAGTGGTGGGCGAGAAAAAGTAAACCGGCGCAAAGGATGACGTCGGAATGTTGTTATCGAGTCTCCGGGTGAGCACGAACGTTCCCGCCTCAAAGTCGACAAAGATCTGTCCCGAGTTGTTGGGCAGATATTGAACTCCTACTGTCGGGCCGATGTTGTTGTTGCCCAGGTCCCGCAACTGAAGCGTAAAGTTTCCCTGCCCGTTGTCGCGCACGATCTTGGTGGACCCGATGTTGTAATGTGTGAGCTCCTCTGTGGCGGGGATCTGCGTAATCTGGCTTTCATCCCATTTAACCGCTTTGATCAGGCCGGGATTGGTAGGCCCGCGGCTGCTTAAGGGCGCACCGGAGGAGGGAATGGCGTAATCGATAGCAACGACGCTGATGTTTGTGAGAGCATTTTTGAACGTGATGACTCCCGAACTCGGATCCACGGTGTAGTCAACGCCCTGGGCCAATTGTAAAAAACGGCCTGCGTAAGTAGTGGACGATCCGACAGGAAGATTTGGGATCAATGAAAGATCCACGGTTGTCGTGCTGAACTGCGGCCCCGCCCGGGTACTGTCCTGGGTATCCAAGAACACTTTTAGTTTGGTGATATCGATTCCTCTATCGCCGGAGCCGCCGGCTAGAGAGAGATAGTTGTAAAAACGGCGGCGAATGTAACCCGTATCAGGAATGTTGATCCTGTTGAGAATGACATTGCCGACAAATTCTTTGGTTTCGGTTTCTCCTTTGGTGCGGCTGCCTATGAAATAGCCCTTAAGCGCTTTGTATTTCAGTTCCGCCGACGCCCCGAAGACTTGCTTACTGTATCCTGCAAACTCCGTCTGCGGCAGCGAAAGTGTGATGTCTCCGAAGGCCGCGCGCTGGACGACTTCGTCGGGATCCCCTTTATAGACAATCGAGATATCCTTCTTATCCGTCTTGGTGTCGTCGAAATCCACATTGACAGTGACCTTGCGTCCGATCTGTCCGTTGATGCGCACCTGCAGCGATTGCTGAAGTTCAAAGGAGCTTTGCCCCGTCGGCACGCCTTGTGTTGTGGCGAAACTGCTGTTGGAAAAGTGCGTGCTTCGGTAGATCATCCCAATCGTTTTACGTCCCGAGACCGTCAGCCGGGATTCATAAGGCAGCTGGACCGTAAAGCCCGGGGGCGGAGGCACGGCTGGCGCCAAGTGGCCGATCGGACCAGTTGACACGGCAATCTCTGACGGTAAGGGGCCAAAAAGAGGTTGACCTGACTCGATGAGCCGCCGCATCTCATTCCAGCGCTCACGTTCGTTATGGAGGTCTTGATACGGTTCGATGTTTAGAGAAGCTTGTTCGACAGCTTGAGACGTTTCTTCGTCCTGTATATCCGGAAGAAGCTCCTCAATCGACTTCTTAAGAAGGTGGACAGACTGTAAGGCCAGATCAGGAATTTCTGTTTCACTGCGCAGCGCGTAAAACGCTGTAAAAACGAGACCCAGAAAAAGTCCCCAATAAAGCAGCTTAAATCGCATAATGACGCATTATTGTTGTCTGAATTGAACGAAACTGCAAGTCTTTTTAGTCACATTTGTAAAATACATCGGCTATGTAACATTTGTGTAAATTCCCGCTCCCCGTCATTCCCCGCGGCCACTGGCGGGGAATCCATGACCGATGGACCCCCGACAGAGGCATTCGGTGGTGACGGCTAAGGACCCTCAAGGTATAATCCCTCAATGATGCGAATCCTGTCCAAGTACATCCTGAAAGAATTCCTCGGAAATCTGCTCTTGGGGCTTCTAATTTTCACCTTTGTCCTTCTGTTGGACCACCTTTTTGAGCTCGCGGATTTGCTCCTTAATAAAGGAGTGGGAATTTGGCTCACCCTGAAGCTTCTTTTTCTCCTTTTGCCATCATCTTTGACCTTAACTTTACCCGTGTCCACCCTTTTAGCCGCTCTATTGACGTTTGGGAGGCTTTCCGAAAATAATGAAATTACAGCGGTTCGCGCAAGCGGCCTGGCGGCCTGGAGCTATGTTAAAACGCCGCTCGCCGTCTCGCTGGTCGCGGTACTTTTTCTGATCCCGTTTAATACGTTGTGGGCGCCGCGCGCGCACGCCTCCTTCCGGCTATTGTATCTACAGGTGCTCAAACGCAATCCGCTCGTGCGGATCGAGGAAAAGACGTTTGTAACAATAGGCGATTATCACCTCTTCGTAGAACGCAAAGATCGGAAGACCAAAGCGATGCGCGGCGTGACGATTTATAAGATCCCGCCGGACGGGGCCCCCTTGCGCATTTTTGCCGAACGAGGAACCGCTTCCGTTAATACCAATCAGGGAATCACCTTCTTACTGCAGGACGGTAGGATCGAAGAGGTTGACGCCGCGGACCCTTCTCGGTGGGTCTACACCAGTTTTAAAAATTATCAGTTGTTTATTCCCCTGATGAATTCACAGTCCACTTCGGAGCGCGCGCTGGAAGAGATGGATAGTCCCGAATTGCGTGCGGAGATTCAAAGATTGAAAAGCAAACATCTTCCTTTTCCTGTACTGTCTTGTCAGATTCACCTCCGGTGGGCGCTGGCGGTAACCCCGCTGCTTTTTGCGGGTTTGGGAATTCCACTCGCGATCCGCCTTCACCGTGGCGGCCGGTCTATCGGGTTTGGCCTGAGTTTGCTTATTATGGTGCTGTATTATGTACTTGTGATGGGTGGAACCGGCGCCGGACAGCGCGGACTTTGGCCTCCGTGGTTTGCGGTATGGCTGGGGAACGGCGTGATGTTGGTTACTTCGCTCGGTCTGTATTGGCGGTTTATAAAAAAATGATTAAGATTTTAGATCGCTATCTCATGAAGAGTTTTCTCGCACCGTTTGGAATTTGCGTTCTGATCTTTAGTGTTCTGGTGATTCTCGGACGCTTTTTCGACAAGATGGAAATCTTTGTTCGTTTCCATGCCCATCTGAGGGATATTGTGGTCTTTTTAATCTTAGGACTTCCGTTTTGGCTGAACCTTGTTTTGCCTGTGGCGACGATGCTGGCGCTTCTGTTTTCACTCGGACAGCTTCATCAGCGGGGCGAGTTTACGGCATTTCGCAGCGCCGGGATCCCCTCTTGGAGACTCTACATGCCCTTCGGCAGCGTCGGGTTTCTTTTGGCGCTTCTTTCACTGCTGGGAGGACTGACGTTCTTGCCAAAACTTAATTTTCAGTCCCGGAAAGTGTACCGGGTGCATATTAAGGGACGAGATATCCTTGAATACCGGAAAGACAATGTCGTAGCGGCGGGCCGTGGTCACCGTCGTTTTACGATCGGATGGCTGGATGTTGAAAACCGGCAAATGAAGGACGTTGTCGTAGACCGTTTTGGTGATGATTTGGGGTGGATCGAGACCACCTCCGCGAAGGTTGCCGATTATCAGGACGGGCAGTGGCTCTTTAAAGACGGTATCTGGAGATATAAAGATCCATCCCAACCCAGCGGTGTCCACGAAGAACCGTTTGCCCAAAAATGGCTGGATATTTCCGAGAAGCCGGCCGATTTTGCGCTGGAAGATAAGGAAACCGATGACATGACCGGGCGGGAACTCGTGGAACGCACCGAACGGCTCAAACGTTTGGGAGCACCTACTGATAAGGAGCGGGTGGCCTGGCATATGCGGCTGGCACTGCCCTTCGCGAATGTGATCGTGATTGCCCTGGCGATCCCCTATGCGCTCCGCAGCGGGGCGCATGGGCGCACGCAGAACTTCAGTTACGCGCTGGCCCTAGCCTTTTTTTACTGGGGAGTGACGTCCGTTTGCCAATCCTACGGAGAGCAGGGACAGATGCCGGCGTGGCTTTCTGCCTGGATGTCCAATTTCGTGTTCGCAGGAGTGGCAGGGTGGAGGTTGTTGAGAGTGAGCTAGTCAGCCAGTGAGCAGTTAGCCGGGGAAAACCCAAACTGACCGTTGTCCCTAGCTTACTCGCTCACCGCTCACTGGTGTTCAAGTTCCTTCTCGCCAGGACGCCATGTACTTTTCCTGCTCCGGCGTCAGCGTATCGATCAGGATGCCCATGCTGCGGAGTTTGAGGCGCGCGATCTCACGGTCGATCGCTTCGGGAACAGGATAGACCTTGTTCTCCAGTTCCCGGCTATGCTTGACCAGGTATTCCGCCGAGAGCGCCTGGTTGGCAAACGACATGTCCATGACACTCGCCGGGTGACCTTCGGCGGAAGACAGGTTAATCAAACGGCCTTCGGCCAGCACAATCACGCGCCGGTTGTTGGGAAGTACAAATTCTTCGACGTAATCGCGAAGCGGCCTGTGGGATTTGGCCATCTTTGCCAGAGCCTCGAGATCGATCTCCACATTAAAATGGCCTGAGTTGCACAAAATCGCCCCGTCTTTGAGCTTGCGAAAGTGTTCGGCTCGTAAAACTGATTTGTCGCCGGTCAGAGTGACAAAAAGATCTCCAATGGTCGCGGCCTCTCGCATAGGCATCACATGGAATCCATCCATCGCGGCTTCCATCGCTTTCATGGGATCGATTTCGGTCACAATGATCTTCGCGCCGTGCCCTTTGGCTCGCATGGCGACCCCTCGTCCGCACCATCCGTAGCCGGCGATCACGACTGTTTTTCCGGCGAGCAAAAGATTCGTGGCTCTCAATATGCCGTCAATCGTGGATTGTCCCGTCCCATAACGGTTATCAAAAAGATGCTTCGTCTGGGCGTCGTTCACGGATATAACGGGGTAAGGAAGTTCTCCGTCCTTTTCCATGGCGCGAAGACGGATAACACCGGTCGTGGTCTCTTCACTCCCCCCGATGACGTTGTCGATCAGGTCGGGATATTCCTTCTTCAAGGTAGATACGAGGTCCGCGCCATCATCCATCGTGATCTGCGGCTTGTGATGGATCGCCGACTGAATATGTTTGTAGTAGGTTTTGTGATTTTCCCCTTTGATCGCGTGAGTCGCGATCCCATAGTGCTTCACAAGAGCGGCCGCAACATCATCCTGTGTGGACAAAGGGTTTGAGCCGCAAAACACGGCGTCCGCGCCTCCGGCCTTTAGCGTGATGGCCAGATTCGCCGTCTCCGTCGTAACATGGAGACAGCAGGCCATCCGAATACCCTTCAGAGGTTTTTCTTTGGTGAAACGCGCTTTGATGAGCCTCAATACAGGCATCTCGCGTTCCGCCCATTCAATACGCCTTCGTCCAGCGTCCGCCAGGCGGATATCTTTAACGTCGTAGGATTTGGTCATGGGAATTACCGACGGTGGCTTGAAGTCAACTCGAGCTCAGAGGACTTCCCGCTCCCGGAAGAGTTTCCGGCGCTCATGCCCAATTCCTTGCGGAGCGCGGCGGCCTTATCGGTCTTTTCCCAGGTGAAGGTATCTTCGGTGCGGCCGAAGTGGCCATAGGTGGCCGTGAGGCGGAAGATCGGCCGGCGCAGTTTAAGGTGTTCGATAATGCCGCCGGGTGTGAGCGGGAAGCATTTGCGAACGGCGCCCACGAGCGTTTCCTCATGGATATCGTCTGTTCCGTGCGTGTCGATCATGATGCTGACCGGCTCGGCGACGCCGATGGCGTAGGCCAGCTGCACGGTGCACTTGTCCGCGATGTTGGCGGCAACGATGTTCTTGGCCACGTAGCGTGCCATGTAACAGGCCGAGCGGTCCACTTTCGTGGGATCCTTGCCGGAAAAAGCTCCTCCTCCGTGAGCGGCCATTCCTCCATAGGTATCGACGATGATCTTGCGACCGGTCACGCCAGTGTCAGATTGCGGGCCGCCGATGACAAACTTCCCGGTGGGGTTCACGTAGTATTTGGTGTTTTTATCAAGCATTTTGGCCGGAATCACAGGGAGAACGACTT
>JBGPLV010000028.1:0-11693 GCA_041486625.1 Elusimicrobiota bacterium | reverse complement strand
CCAAATTCCCTCTTATCTTGGTGGAAAAATACTTTATGGTCTGATTGTTCTGATCGGACTCGTTCTTCTGGTCGTTCCCGGGATGATCGTGGCCTACATGTTCTTGTACGTGGGGTATCTGATCATCGATCGCCACATGGGACCGATCGAGGCCCTGCAGGAAAGCCGCGCTCTGACGGATGGCTACAAAATGGACCTTTTCCTCTTCAGCTTAGTGGTGGCGCTTTTGAATATCGTGGGGGTTGTCTGTCTTTTTGTTGGACTTTTTGTCACGATTCCGACCACGCTGATGGCTTCTGTCTACGTCTACCGGCGTCTTAGCCCTGCAGAAGCCGCTTAACCTCAGGCTGATTCATTGCGAGCGCCGCTTCTTTCCCCTTCTCACTCATCTTCTTCCAGGTCTTTCTAAGGATGTCAGCCATTTTGGGATCCGGCGTCTTTTGACGGAGCTCCTCAAACTGGCTTTCGAGAAAGACGAGGCACAGGGCATCTTCGATCGTTTGGGCATCGGTGTTGGACTGGAAATTCTTTTTGAGGATGATCTGGCGCACCGCGTCGATCTCGGGCTCTGAATAGCTGTCCTTTACCATGATTTCTCCAACCGTCTTGGCATGAAAACGCTTTAATTCTTCCCGCCATCTCAAGTAGCCGCCCCGATCCATTGGATAAGACTGCCTTGGAATCGTCCAGCGGCCGATATGTTGGCCACGCGCCGCGATGCGCAGGGCTTCCGATGGGGAAGGGTTTAACCGTAAAACCCAGCCGGTGAGCTTTTCCGAATAAGGAAATTCCCGGCCGTGCGGATCCTTTCGGTTGTACGCGTCGATCGCCAGGAGTACATTCTCGAGTCGGCCCATGGACACTATTCTATTCCATAGGATGCTAAAATGATCCCCATGAGTCGACGAAAGGGCCGTTTCAGAAGCATTCTGTGGGCCGCATTGCTCTTGGCCGTGCCCCCGTCTTTGGCGCGGGTCAAAGTCGCCAAGCTCGCGGAACAACTCCTGTATGGCGACCAACCCACGCGAAACGCGGCGGTTATAGCATTTAACAAGCTCCCGGCCGAAGCCCAAGAGCGTCTCGTTCCCGATTTTATGGTCGCCTTGTCTGATGATAATCCGGAGGTCCGCAAAATCGCTTCGCGCATCTTAAAAGCGATGGGCGTCAAATCCGAAGACCAGGTCCCTGACGCACAAAAGGCGCTGCCGGCCGTGTCCTCAAAGACAGCAACAGATGATAAATGGGCGGACTTGAAAAAAATGAAGGGGGAAGAATCGGGCCCCGCCACACAACAGGCGGGCCCGTCCGCCCGTAGTGTGGCGGACGGGCATTATGCGGACATGAAGCAGCAAATTGACCTCGAAAAGAAGGGGCAAGTTTCCCTCGATGCGTCACAGCTTCAATCCGATGCGAATCCGGTTTCCTCCCCTCTCTCCACCGTCATCGATTCCCTGAAGGATCCCGATCCCTGGGTGCGCGCCCAGGCGGCCCGGCGGCTCGCCATGATTCATCCCGCTCCCATGGAAGCCATTCCGACTTTAATCAAGATGCTTGGCGACAAAGAGACAGAGTCACGCCGCGCTGCCGTGGCCGCGCTCGGGTCCTTCGGCCATCTCGCGAAAGACGCGGTCCTCCCCTTAAACTCTGCTCTATCAGACCCTGATCCGGCGGTCCGCACGCTGGCCGCCGAAGCCCTCAAGCAGATCCAACAACCCCAGTGACCCGACAAGAGTTCGAGCGGATCCTCAAAGAGCGCATCCTGATCTTTGATGGGGCGACGGGGACCAATCTTCAGCTCCACAACCCGACTGTAGACGACTACGCGGGCAAAGAGGGGTGCACAGAAATCCTTCTCGACACCCACCCGGAGTGGATCGAGGAGCTGCACGCTTCTTTTTTCAAAGTGGGTTGCCAGGTCGTCGAGACCAATTCTTTCGGCGCCAACCGCATCGTCCTTTCCGAATATGAAATTGCCGACCGCGCCTACGACTTGAACGTCAAAGCGGCCAAACTCGCCAGAAAGGTCGCGCACGAATTCAGCACAAAGGACAATCCCCGTTTTGTTGCGGGCTCCATGGGGCCGGGGACCAAGTTGCCCTCCCTAGGCCATACCACCTTCGACATCATCCGTAAGAACTATGCCGAGCAGGCGTCCGGCCTGATCGATGGCGGTGCCGATATCCTTCTCATCGAGACCTGTCAGGACATTCTTCAGACCAAAGGCGCCATCGTCGGGTCCCTTGACGCGCTGGCGAAAACGAAAAAAGATCTTCCCATCATGGTCCAGGTCACGGTGGAGACCACCGGGACGCTCCTTCTCGGCACCGAGATGGCCGCCGCGATCACCGCGCTGGAGCCGTTTTCGATCGCCTCCCTCGGCATGAACTGCGCCACCGGACCGCAGGAGATGTCCGAGCACGTGCGCACGCTCTCCCAGCAATGGCCGCGCTTGATCTCGGTCCTCCCGAACGCGGGTCTCCCGGAAAATGTGGGCGGCCGGGCGGTCTATAAATTGACGCCAGATCAGCTCGCCAGCCACCTCAAGGATTTCGTCCAGCGCTTCGGGGTCAACATCGTCGGCGGCTGCTGCGGCACCACGCCCGCGCATTTGGCCAAAGTCGTTGATGCGCTGAAGAATCTTGCGTCGATGCCACGTAGCGTCGTGGCGACGCCCGCCGCCTCAAGTCTTTATATCCAAGTCCCCTTCGCCCAGGAACCAAAACCTCTCATCATCGGCGAGCGCACCAACGCTAACGGGTCCAAGAAATTCCGCGATCTGTTAGCCAAAGAGGATTACGACGCGCTCACCGAAATGGGAAAAGAAGAGGTGAACGAAAGCGCGCACATGATCGACCTTTGCACGGCTTACGTCGGCCGCAATGAGACGAAGGATATGACCGAGTGCGTAAACCGGATGGCGCTTCAGGTCCGAATCCCGCTTGTGATTGACTCCACCGAAGCTCCGGTGATTGAGGAAGCCTTAAAGCGCGCGGGGGGACGCTGCGTCATCAACTCCATTAACCTGGAAGACGGCGAAGAGCGCATGGCCAAAGTTTGCCCCATGGCCAAAACCTACGGCGCTGCGCTCGTCGCACTTACGATTGATGAAAAGGGCATGGCGAAGACCCGGCATGATAAGCTGCGCATCGCCAAACGCATCCATGATCTGGCCGTGCAGAAATTTGGCCTCAGGTCCCAGGATCTCTTGTTTGACACGTTGACCTTCACGCTGGGCTCCGGCGATGAGGAGTTCCGTAAGGCCGGTATCGAGACCATCGAGGCGATTCGCCTGATTAAACAGGAACTTCCCGGGGTCTTTACCGTTCTCGGCGTCTCGAATATCTCTTTTGGCCTCGCGCCGCAGGTGCGGCAAGTGCTTAACTCGGTCTTTCTCCATTACGCAATCGAGGCAGGCTTGGACGGCGCCATTGTGAACGCCAAGAAAATTCTCCCCCTCTACAAGGTCGACGCCAAAGGTCGTGAGCTCGCCCGTCAGCTCATATTCGATGAACGGAAGGAAGGATTTGATCCTTTAACCGCCCTTATGGCGCATTTCGAAAAGGCAAAAGAAGTTTCGGCCGGTTCCGAGCGCGAGGAGCCCAAGACCATAGAGGAGAAACTCAAAGCGCGGATCATCGATGGCAATAAACAGGGGATTGCGACGCTTCTGGATGAGGCCATGCAGGGGAGAGGTCCACTCGATATTATCAATACGATCCTCTTGGACGGGATGCGGGTCGTAGGCGACCTTTTTGGCTCTGGCCAAATGCAGCTGCCGTTTGTTCTGCAATCGGCGGAAACGATGAAAGCCGCCGTCCGGTACCTCGAGCCTTTTATGCCTAAAGCCGACATCGGCAAACACAAGGGCAAGATGGTGCTGGCCACCGTTAAAGGCGACGTGCATGACATCGGCAAAAATCTGGTGGACATCATCCTGACGAACAACGGGTTTAAAGTTGTCAACCTCGGCATCAAGATGCCGATTGATGATATTTTAAAGTCGGCCGAGAACGAGAAAGCCGACGCCATCGGGATGTCCGGGCTGCTCGTGAAGTCCACCGCGGTCATGAAGGAAAATCTGGAAGAGATGAACCGTCGCGGCGTGAAAACGCCCGTGATTCTGGGCGGTGCGGCGCTCACCCGCCGTTTTGTCGAGGAAGACCTCCGCAACCTCTATGAGGGCTATGTCTATTACGGGGCAGACGCTTTCACCGGCCTGCGCATCATGGATGAGCTCACGAATCCGGCGGTTGAGAAGAAATTGACTTTGTATGAAGTGAGGGGAGGCTCAGGGCAAACGCTAAAGGCTGGAGACTTGCCCTCACCCCAACCCTCTCCCGCCGTAGGCGGGAGAGGGCAAGGCGCAGCCGTGGGTGAGGGCCCGCGCTTTATCCCCCCATCCCCAGCTTCCTCCATCCCCAAGCCGCCGTTCTGGGGCAGCCGCGTCGCCCGCGGGGTCCCCTTGAAGGAAGTGTTTAACTACATCAACGAGACAGCGCTTCTCAAGGTGCGCTGGGGGTTTACGCGCGGCAAAACGGGAGCCGAAGAGTATCAGAAACTCCTGAGGGAAACGGTGCAGCCGCTCTTCCAGAAATGGAAAGACTACTGTTCAAAGCAACAGATTCTCGTCCCGCAAGTGGTGTATGGCTATTTCCCCTGCCAGTCGGATGGCGATCATCTCATCATTTATCGGGAAGATAAAAAAACGGAGTGGGTGAGATTTTCCTTCCCGCGGCAGAACGAGACCCCCCGGCGCTGCATCTCAGACTTTTTTCTATCCAAGGAATCCGGCCAATTCGATGTCTTTGGGTGTTCCATCGTCACGGTGGGCACGAAGGCAAGCGATGAGGCGCACAAACTTTTTAAGGAAAACGAATACGCCGACTATTTGTATCTTCATGGCTTGTCGGTGGAAACGGCCGAAGCCCTGGCCGAGCTCTGGCACCGCCGCATGCGCGAGGAGCTGAACATTCATCACGAGGACGCGCCGGAGATCCGCGACTGGTTTCACCAACAGTACCACGGCGGCCGCTATTCCTTCGGCTATCCGGCGTGCCCCAACCTGGAAGATCAGAAGCAGCTCTTTGAACTCTTAAATCCCTCCCGAATTAACGTTACCTTAAGCGAGGAATATCAGCTTGTCCCCGAACAAAGCACGTCCGCCATCGTGGTGCATCACCCCGAAGCTAAATACTTCAACGTCCAATAAAAAAGCACCTGGTTCTTTTAGATTACGCGGCACGAGCCGATTCTGAGCGGCGATCTGGCTTCCGATTGCTCTTGCGCTGTGTCTGGCGCCGCATGCGCCGATTACCTTGGTTCACTTGGGGCTTCGGTTTTATGAAATCCCACATTAGGCCAACTAAAAATAACGCAGCCCCTGCCGGTATGAATACTTCAGCCAAACTTATGGCATCACGCGTAGGCAGTTCCAACCAGCACGTCATAAAGCCAGTTAGCATTATGTCGCATATCGATGAGATGGCTCCTCCCAAAGCCATACCTAACCCCAACTTCGTAACTTTTGAAAATTTTTTCCATCTACTATCCAACAGCAACAGCCCAGCACTAACAACTGCATTCCCCCAATAAGTTATCGGGTTGACCGCCCGTTGGAGATTGAGCATGGCCCATCCATACGCAATCTCCCACATATCCGCAATCGGTTTGCGAAAAAGGAAGCCTTGATCAGGGGTGTAATATCCCCACATGTCACCGCCCTTAATGCCGACCGATGGGTCGAATGCGAACCAGACAAACATTTTAGCCAGCAAATCAATCCCCCCTGTCATGAGAACGGCTCGCGTAACAGAGTTGCCTTCTGTCCTATCCCATAGATACATAAATACCCACAATCCAACTACTAATAGAGCCCCACGGGCGATGAGGTCTGCTGTCGTTAGGTTCCCAGCCGTCCAACCACCTAACACGAGGGAACCAAGCACGACCATCATACTCAGGACCGAAAAAAGAGATGATGGTTTTCTCTTGCTTCCGGCAACCCCGGAAACCGCATCATAAATGAGACCTCCTGGCTCGAACAGCACATAGTGGAGCTTTGCCCACAGGTTGTCGAGAGAGCCAAAGCCCATGGGAAGATCATTGGACCGAAATGGGGAAGGTCGCGACACAGAAGTTCCCAAGGATGCCGCCGGCGGTGGCTGATCATCATGGGCAGCAGGAGGATCGAGAACCTCGAGTTCCTGCCCAAGGGCCGCCAGAAAGAGCATGCTGACGTTGGTATGTGGGCCAACGTAGGCTGAGAATTCCCGCAAATGCCCGAGCCGCCGCTGTGCCTGCGTCCATACACTTTGCCATTCGAGTCGTCCTTTAGTGCGGATCCGCTCGTTGATCATCTTGAGGAGCGGGTCATTGACGTAGCGAGTGCCGGTGCCACGAGTAGCTAGTGAATGAACATGACGCGCTTTGCGGACAATCTCCGGGAAACTGTGATAGCCCCCGCAAGAACCGAGAAAAACGAGGCTGACCGATGGTTGAAGGTACTCAAGGGTTTCCGAGAGATGGTAGCTGTGACCGCGATGTACCAGCGCCGTTAGCGTAAGGCCTCGCCGCTTTAGCTCCACTTGAATGTTGCCTACCCCCTTCTCTTTGTGCGCCGGCTCATTGGCGAAAATCTCGATTCGACAGCCGCTGACTGAAGAAACTACGACGTAGCCGTCTCGCTGGCTGATTCGCCAGGCTGGATCACGCTCATATTGCGCCAAGAAGCTCGTATAAGAACCGCGGCCATCATCGTCATCCGAGAAGTGATGGAGTTGGACGTGTGTACCGTTTACGAAAAGGGCTTCGGACGGAAGCACATGAAGATTCGGTATACGGTGTTGAGCGGCCATATCTTCGAACCACGCATCCCTGGTGCCAGCCTTTTCTTGAAAAAAACTAGCAAGAAGCCCATAGAGGATGGTCCCCGCTCCCTGGCGCGATTCAATGGCCTGGACACGGTCATATTCCCGACGCAGGGTATTCTGCAGGAATTTAATGAGTTGTGGGTCACGAACCAAGCTGAACGTATCCGCTACAGCCGCAGCCTGCTCTTCTCTATCCGGCAATTGCTCCAGGTCTCCAACAAACTTCTCTAGGAGCTGTGCACGCGCGCCCTCCGGCATTGTCGCCAAGAACTCATTAAGACGGTCGAACCAGACGCACATTTTTATGAATGCGCGAAACCGCAGTTGTCCAACCTGGGCAAGCAATTGATCCCCGCTGATTCCCTCTCGACGCATTTTCTGAATTAGTCGATCAAATATTCCGTTGAACGAAGAGGTATAGATCTCCTCTTCTCCAAAGACCATGATGGTGTAGAGGGTTTTGGCGTCCAGCGGTGCAATCGACGCAAACCGAACATCCGGGGTCCGCAGGTGAAGATCGTTGACCCTCATAATCGTTCTCTGCGCGAACCCCCTGAGCGACCCTTCCACCTGTTCCCTTCCCAGCGCATTTGGTCGTGCGGCTATGCGCAGAAGCGCCTGAAAGAACTGCGCCTCGTCGGTTGTCAGCCGCGCCGCCTCCGCGACCGATAATTCCTTTTGCACCACACTGTCGAATAGTAAGGCAATCCTTGCTGCTGCGAGCGCGCCAGCATCGATGGTCTTTGCAGCTTGGTAAAGTTCCAGAAACACTTGGATGACGGGATCAGGGCTCTGGCTCATAATTTTCAATATGGCGTCCGTATCTTTTTGAGAATAGCCAAAAATTCCAGTAAGCACTCTGTCAAAGTAATAATCGCGTTCTCTCATGGTTGACGGAACGACCATAAGAAGGGCTCGGAGAAATGAATGCGGTCTCTGGACGATTGCGGGTTCAAAGATTTGCGAGGACCTCGGGAAATCGATGAGATGATTTGCGTACCGAACGACCGATGAAGGGGATCTTCTGGCGGTGATGGCGAGCTCATCTTCGGCCCAAGGTGCGCCCATCAGCCTATCGGCATACATCAGTACTTCGCTTGAATCACGTTGTGCGATCGCTTGTATCACCTCACGAGCCCAAGGTTCATGGATATAGCGGGGCGCACTCTCCATGGCCCAAGTTGGAACTTCGTGTGCCCACGCAAGTCCTTCATCGCGGCTTACCGGCAAGGGTGCTGGAAGCCCGCGTCCTCCAACTCCGCCCTTTTCAACCCAACGAGTGAGATACGCCACGCTTTGAGCGATGATTGACGGGGGTGAGACAAGAGCCATTCGAAGCGTCTGTGTACGTCCTCCATATATTATCTGTAGTGGTGTCCCTGGAATGAATCGTAGGTAGTCGGGTTGCTTAGTGGTGATATCGCGCAAATACGCCTGCATGGCAGGTGTATGGAGGTCGGGTTCGTTAAACAACCAAACGCTCGCCAGGATGTCACCCTCTTGCCGTCCCATTGTTAACTGAAGGCTATGGTGGATCTCCGAAATGTGGACGCGCTCCAACACAGGAAGTCCCGCGAGTACGGCTCTCATGGCACGCGCTCTCTCATCAATTGAAGCGTGGCGGGTATGCTCCCGTGTATCTTCTAAATGGCCGCTCCCCATGTGTTGCAGCCACCTTGGGTAATCTTCTAGGCCGCTCGGTCGTTCGTAAAGGTAAAAGAGTTCTTCAGAAGGAGGGGAACCAACGACGAGCAAGTCGCCGTGACCTACTCCTGCGATTATTTTTCCGGAAGCAGCGACTCGATGACCCCACGGTATCATCGCAAAAAATAAACGCGACCCCTGTTGGGCAGCGGGTTGTAGCAACATTCCAAATGCCTTCATGATCGCAGAGCCTGTCTGTGGATCGAGATCGAGCATGGGTATAGCATCGTTGGATCTGGAAATCTCAAGGTTCGTTGGAGGCCTGGCTTGCGGCGCTGCCAAGGCGCGGTCGCTGTGGATGACATATGCTCCGACTAAGCCAAGCGTCGCCGCGATACCCCATCCACAAACTCGAACGGCCGGTCGATCTGCGATATTCCGAAAAGCAGCGACCAGGTGTCCAACAATGGCTTGGTCCTGAATGAGCGTTGAGGCGCCAGCCATCGACCGATTCGGTGGGACGAATGGATCCTGCAGCGCGATGGCAGATGCTGGATCGACCAGCAAGCAGGGGACCAGGAGCAATACAACGATGCGGGTTGAGGATGTCATGGTTCGCGCGCGCGTAGGAGAGTCTACCGGAAGGCGGGAAGCGAAGAAATCCGTCTAAAGACCAAATTTTTTGGTCTTTTGGGCCCAACGAATTTCGAGGCCTTAAAGGACATGATGGATCCCCGATTACACCCTCGGGGATGACAGCCTAGCGTATGGCTTTTCGGAGTTTTGTTTGAACGGCGGAGGGAATTTTGCTGCTTGGAATAGCGCGTAAAAACCACTCCTGCCAAGTGCCCTGCAGGCGGCCGAAGGCGGGCTGGCTCTGGTATTTGCTGGGAATTAAGCGGGACAATTTCGGATCTTTTTCACGAATCTGAAGTCGGAGGTATCCATCCAACCCCTGCCGGACGGCATCGAGTTTCCCCACCCAACTGGCTTTGATGTCCGTCGAAGCAAGAAACCCATCATCAACGGAGATGGCGCCGCCTTTGGCTTTCCAGTGTGCGGACATTTTCGTAATGGGCATTCCCTTATTGGATAGATCCGGGAATTTCTTTTTGACGTACGCCATGGTCTTCGCCTTGGCCAGCTTTTGGACTGAAAATTCGGGCAAGCGGTAATGGCCGTCTTTTAGCTCGCCGTATCCATCGCCCTTGAACGTGCTCGCGGTCGCGCTCGAGAGGACCACCTCAAAGTTCTTGAGGACCACGGTCATCTTGCCGTCGAGAAGAATTTTTTCTCCGGCCAGATTCAAGACGGCTTCCGCCGGCACGTCCCGCATCGCGATCTCTGCGTGAAGCAAAGGCCCGGCCGCTTGGGCATCGATGGTGCCCTTGATCTCGCTTAAGCCCCCCGAAATTCTGTCATCGTGCTCAAATGAAAGATGGGTTTTCCCCATTTTGGCATGCATCTGCCAGTTTTCCAGTACCAGCGGACTGGCGCTATCCACCGACGCGGCTGAACCGCGGCCGTAGAACTTCAGAAAAGAAATAGCCGTCGCAAGCCGCCATTTGGACGATTGGCCTTTGGCATCGAGGACATCCGCGTTTTTGACCAGATGGAAGGCCGCAGAATTGTCCTGGTCTTTAAGCTCCAAATCCCCGGACCATTCCGGAGAGGAGAAGAAGTGCCCTTTGGCATTAAACGTCAGTCGAACTCCGGCCCCGATGCCGGTGAAGGCGGCTTGGGTTTCGATCGTTTCGGGCCGGGGATCCCATTGTCCTTCGACGGTCGACAGAACGAGCTCCTGCGGAACGCTCGCGTATCGATCCACCCAATGAATCTCGCCTTCTTTCCAGCGGACCTGACGCAGAGGCCAGGCTTTGGCGCCGGACAGCTCTGAGGCCCCCGGGAGCCAATCTTCCAAGTCCCAAGTGCCGCCGGGCTTGCGAAGAATCGAAAGCGACCAACGATGCAATTCGACTTCCTGAGGGATCAGCCGAAGATGAAACAGGGCGGTCCAATCGAGCGGAGCCGAGGCCGTTTCCACCTGAAGAATGGGATTTCCCGCATCATTCATGACCGCGACCGGGCCCAGGCGCAGCGTGGGCGGCAGATAACCCATCGATATCTGGCCAATGACGACCGGCCGTTTCAGAAGTTTGGACAGGGTGTCGGTGATTTCCTGGCGGTGGCTTTCCGGACGTAACAGAAAGGGAACAGAGATGATCCCCGCCAAAAGCAGGAGAATCAGAACAACGAATGGCAGAAGACGTTTCAAGGAATGACTTTGTTCAGCGGGTATTCAATGATCCCTTCGGCGCCCGCGCGTTTCAGCTGCGGGATGAGCTTTTTCACTGTTTTTTCTTCGATGACGACTTCGAGGGCCGACCACCCCGGTTCACTTAAGCTCGCAATCGTAGGACGCTTGAGCGCCGGCAAAAGTTTCATCACCTTCTCCAAATCCTTCTGGGCGACATTCATCTTAAGGCCCACCATGCCCTCGGCCGCAAGCGCCCCCTGCAGGAGCATTGCGAGATTTTCCATCTTCTCGCGTTTCCAAGCGTCTTTCCAGGCGCTTTCATTGGCAATGAAACGGGTACTGGAGGTCAGTAATTCATCCACGATACGGAGTTTATTGGCGCGCAAGGAACTCCCGGTTTCTGTGAGCTCGACGATTGCATCCACCAGGAATCCCGCTTTGGCTTCGGTGGCTCCCCAAGAGAATTCAACATCCGCTTTAACACCATGCTTGGCCAGATACTTTTTTGTCACCCCCACCAGTTCGGTGGCAATCCGTTTGCCTTCCAAATCCTTCGCCGATTGGATCGGCGAATCATTGGGAACGGCCAACACCCAGCGTACGGGACGAAATCCAGTCTTCGCGTACTGCAGCTCACACACCTCATGCACTTTCGCACCCGATTCCATCACCCAGTCGTGGCCCGTGAGTCCTGCATCAAACGCGCCATCGGCTACATAGCGCGCCATTTCCTGCGAGCGGACGAGCATAATATTAAGTTCCTCATCATCCGAAGACGGAAAATAGGATCGTTCCGACGCATGCACGCGAACGCCCGCGCGCTTAAAAATTTCAATTGTCGCTTCTTGGAGGCTCCACTTGGGAAGTCCGAGTTTTAATTTTTTGGGGTCTGGCATAATATTCCTTCTATCGTTCGTTGGAAT
>JBGPLV010000027.1:0-11707 GCA_041486625.1 Elusimicrobiota bacterium | reverse complement strand
CGCAAGGGATTCGCGTGAAGGTTGTGAATGTCGTGAGCTTGAACAAGATCCAAAAGGCCGACTCCGCCTTTGTTCGTGAACAGCTGGACGATGAAACGCCCATTCTGACGGTCCATGACGCCCAAGCTCACGCCCTCGGCCACCGTGTCGAGGAAGCCATTAACACCGCCCGCAAGATAGGTCGCAAGCCGGGCGTGGTTTTGAAGAGCCTCGGTGCTAATATCTCGCCGCTTTCCAATCATGTGGGGTCCGGAACATCCGAAGAGAACTACCGCCGCAACCAGCTCGACGCCGCCGGTATCGTGGCTACGGCCCTGCAACTTCTGAGAAAATAACAAGCACATTGCATTGTTAAATCAAAAGCGGTATAAAACTTTCTCTGGGGCATGTTATGAATAAGACTCCACAAGAAATAGCCAAAATTATCCAGGAAATGGTCCGTCGTATTGTGCAGACCGTTAATCCCACCAAGATTATTCTCTTCGGTTCTCATGCACGAGGCACGGCAGGGCCCGACAGCGATGTGGATCTCTTGGTGATCATGGCGGTGTCGGGTTCCAAGAGGAAAAAGGCTGTTGAGATTCATCGAATCCTGGCCGGGGTGGGGTTGCCCAAGGACGTGATCGTGGCAACCCCCGAAGATATCGCGATGGATCGCGATATCCCCGGAACGCTCATCCGTCCTGCCTTAATGGAAGGCAAAGTGCTTTATGAGCGAGCTGCCTGACCCTCTTCGTGTGGCCCGACAATGGGCGGAAAAAACCGAACACGATCTTACGATAGCCCAGCACACTCTCCAACTAGAGCAAAACTGTCCCTACGATATGATTTGCTTCCATGCTCAGCAGTGTGTGGAGAAATACCTGAAGGCATTGCTTTCTTCTCATAGGATTGATTTTCCAAAAACTCATGATGTCACAGAGCTGTTAGCGCTTCTTCCGACTACTGCCCGTTTGGGCCTCCGCCCGGAGGAACTGGCCGATTTAAATCCCTATGCCATAGAAGGCCGTTATCCAGGCGAAGCGGAAAGCGAAGACCGCGCCGATGCTAAAAGCGCGATTGAAATTGCTCTAAAGGTTAGATTAGCCGTTCGCAAGACCCTAGCGGAAGGTCAATGAAATTTACGGCTTGTACGTTTTTTTTGATGGGTCAGTTGGCGCTCTCGAGCATAATGCGGGTCGCATTTGCAGATGATGCGCCTGTTGAAATCGCAGCAGGTGGTTTGGAATTTAAGAAGGTTGCTCAAGTTACGATGGATCATGAGGACTTAACGATTTCAAAACACCAAGTTCAAGTAAGCTACCTTTTTACTAATCACTCTGACAAAGATCTTACAACCGAAGTCGCATTTCCGATACCCCCTTATGAATGGACAGTCACTATTTCTAGCACTCAACAACCCGCCTTTTTGGACTTTCAGGCTGAATCCAACGGTGAGAAAATTAAGCCACAAATTGATGTTCATGCGATCTATGGCGGGCACGATGTCACAAGCTTGCTGAAGAAACTGAATATACCCTTATTGAACATAGATAAGGCCTATGAGGTTATACAGAAATTCAATAGGGAAGATCGTCAAGAATTAATAACGCTGAAGTTAGTTCAGAGCCAAGGTCGCGAATTATGGCCGAATTGGGTTATGCATGTCAATTTTCATTGGACGCAAACATTTCCCGCACAGCAACCAATTCGAATTACGCATGTCTACACACCTCACACTGGGGGTCGATTGGAATGCCCGTCATTCTATAAGGAGATAACAGACGCTTGTCTGGGGGCTGATGACCAACCCCGCATTGCAAAGATGATTACGACTCTTTCTCCGAATAAGTGCGCATACCTTACAAAGGTGAAATTTATTTTAAAGACGGCGAACAATTGGGGTGGGCCTATCAAGGAATTCCGCCTGAAAATAAAGAAAAGGCCAGATGAATTCGTAGGTATGTGCGGTTGGAGATTTCTACAAAAGACGGTAACAGACTGGGATGCAGAGCTCTATGACTTTGCTCCTTCGGATGATCTTATTGTGTATTTCGTATCGCCCCCTTTACATTGAAAATTCTTTTTTGTGCCTCGAATCCTGCACAGCTAAACTAGTAAGGCAACGAACGTCCAATAATTTTAATGAATTAGTTTTCCTCTCCGGGGAGGTCAGCCGAGCTTGCGAGGCGTCTCCGCCACTACGTCTTTGGCGGACCCGCCAACGCCTCAGTGGCGGGGAGGAGGGGCAACCCCGAGGCCCGCGGAGCGGACGTAGGGCGTGACCTAGGCCCAGACGGGTTCTTCGTGCTTGTCTATGATGGCTTTCTTGGTAGGGTAGATATTCCCAACAATTTCGGAAGGTTTGAACCACAGTTTGATCTCTCGTTCTGAGTCGACCGGGTTGGCGGAGGCGTGAATGACGTTTTCGAAGACCCCTTTGGTTGTGATGCGGCCATAAGCGCCGCGGATGGACGTGGAGTCGGCTTCTTCTGGGTTGGTGGAACCGGCGATACCGCGGACCTTCAAAATGGCATTTTCGCCACGGTAGACCATCGCGAGTACCCGTTGGTATTCCTCGCCGTAAATCTTACCCTGAATGTAGTTTAAGAGATCTGGGAAGAAGGGCTTGTCCTTTAAGTGGATATAGTGCTGCTCGGCCAGCTCCTTGGAGACGCTCACCACCTTGGCTCCTACGATGATGAGGCGCGTCTCAGCCAGCTTGGTGAGGATATTGCCCGTCAGCGACTTTTTTAAGCCGTCCGGCTTGACAAGCACCAGGGTATTTTGGAGTTCGGGAGCGGGCATAGCGAGTGATGCTTTATACACGAAATTTTCTAAGTTTGTCAATTTGAGTTAAAATGGGCTTATCGATGATTTGGTGGAAGGAAATCGCCGTCCTTAAACGGCAGTTAAATGACCTTCAAGGGGAGCTGGAAAAAGAGCAGGGAAAGGCCGCGCGCCTGGCCGGCTTTGTCGCGCGTCTACTGACCTTCGGAATTTCACCCACCGGCCAAATTCCGCGCCGAGAATTTGCCGAAGTCTTGATCGATTCGGTCCATTCCCTCTTGAAAGCGGAACAGGTGATTTTATTCCGGACCGACCCCGACACGCTGGATTTATTGCCCGCGGCGGCGCGCGGATTTTCTCCCGATACCCTTTCCCGGCTGCGCGTCCGCTCAGGAGAAGGAGCTCTGGGCCGGGCGGCCCAGGGGGCAAAGACAATCGTGCAGAACAACGCCATCTCCTCTGCCGGTTCGAACGGGGAAGATTTTCTCACCAGCCCCTACCTGATCGTTCCGCTTCTGTCGCAGGCATGGTGCGCGGGTCTCCTTTTAATCGCCAAGCCGCGGGAAGGTCCTTTTAACCCGGAAGCGCGCGACTTGGCGGCGCTTTTCGCGGCGCAGGCGGCGCTCGTCCTCGAAGACCACGGTCTTTATGAGGATCTCGAGCATTTACGCGACCAGACCGTGAGCGCGCTCGCGCGCGCGATTGAAGCCAAGGACGCGATCACGCACAAACACTCGGACCGCACGCGGGCCCTGGTGCGCGCCGTAGGACAGGAGATGGCGCTGCCGGAAGCTCTTATCCGGCAGATTGAATACGGTGCCTTTCTGCATGATATCGGCAAGATCGGCATTGAGGATGAGATATTAAAGAAGGCCGATAAACTCACCCCCGAGGAATATACCGTGATGAAAAATCATCCGGCGATTGGCCTCAAGATTTTGCAGCCGCTTTCGTATCTGAGAGCGGTCGGTGCCATCGTTCTCTATCACCAAGAGTGGTACAACGGAACGGGTTACCCCGAAGGGCTCGCGGGCGAAGAGATCCCGCTCGGCGCTCGCCTTGTTCAGATCATTGACGCCTGGGACGCGATGACGTCCGACCGGCCCTATCGCAAGGCGATGTCAAAAGCCTCCGCGATCGCGGAGCTCCGCCGGCAGGCCGGAACCCAATTTGACCCGAAACTGGTCGAGCTTTTCCTCCGCGTGATCGACCGCCTGGAGCGCGAAGGCATTCCGACCACGGAATTCTCCGGCGAGAAACCGCTCGCTTCACAACCGGCTTAAACCTCTTTTTTATGGATCAGCATTGGCCACCCGGCACCCTTTATATTGTCCCGACGCCGCTCGGCAACCTGGGCGACATCACCCTGCGCGCCGTGGAAGCGCTTAAACAGGCGGATCTGGTCGCTTGCGAAGACACGCGGAGGACGCTCCGGCTGCTTAATCACTTAGGGATCACGAAGCCTTTGGTCAGCTATCATGCGTATTCGGGCGCCAGGCGTCATAATGAGGTCCTAAGGTCGCTTCAATCCGGCAAGCGGGTCGCGCTCGTGTCCGACGCGGGCACGCCGGGGCTCTCGGATCCTGGAACGCCGCTCGTTCAAGCCGCCGTTCAAGACCATATTCCTGTGATGTCGCTCCCCGGCCCCTGCGCGGCGATCACGGCACTCGTCGGTTCCGGGTTACCCACAGACCGGTTCTTTTTTATAGGATTTCTCCCCAGGAGGCCGGCACGGGCCAAGCGAGTCATTATCCAGGCGGCGGCCTCTGAGGCAACCGTGGTCATTTACGAGTCGCCTTACCGGGCGGCCGAGACGGTCCGTTGGATTGAAGAGATCGCCGGTCCGACCGTTCCCGTCGTCATCGCGCGTGAGCTCACCAAAATTCACGAGGAATTCTTGAGAGGAAGCGCTCGCGAAATCCGCGAACGTCTTGAGGCGAAAGCGCCCATAGGAGAAGTCGTCATTTTATTCGGGGCACAAAAGGAAGAACAGCCATGATTCGAGTCTCGATCGTTGGAGCCACCGGTTACACGGGAGGAGAACTCCTTCGTTATCTCATTCGCCACCCGGAAGTGACGCTCACCCATTTAACCTCGGAGAGGTTCGCCGGGCAGCCGATCCACCAGATCCATAAGTTCCTGAAAGGGCATTCGAGGCTGATCTGCGAGAAGCTGCACGTTTCCGAAATCGCCAAAGATTCGGACGTGGTCTTTTTGGGTCTTCCGCATGGCGCCGCAGCGAAGACAGCCGCCCAGTTTTTGGCAAAAGGCGTCAAAGTGATCGACCTCTCCGCTGATTTCCGGATCAAGGACCTGAAGGTGTACGCGAAGTGGTACGGCAAACACGCCGCGTCCTCGCTTGTTAAGGAAGCGGTTTATGGTCTGCCCGAACGCTACCGGGAGGCCATTCGAAGCGCTCGCCTCGTCGCCAACCCGGGCTGTTACGCGACGACCTCCATTCTGGCCGGCCTGCCCCTGGTCGCCGGCGGCTTGTTGGGCAAAGGCCCCATCATCGTTGACGCCAAAAGCGGCGTCTCCGGCGCTGGCCGCAAGATCGAAGCCACGTACCTTTACTCCGAACTCGATGAGAGCATGCAGGCCTACGCCCTAAAAGGCCATCGGCACCAACCGGAAATTTTTCAAGAATGGAACCGAGCGGGAAAAGTCGCCAACGAGTTTATCTTTGTGCCACAGCTCGCCCCGATGAACCGGGGAATCCTCGCCAATTTATATGCTCCGCTCAAGAAAAAGATGACCGCTGAAGCCCTGCGGGAAGTTTATCTTTCCTATTACATGCGCGAGCCATTTGTCTCTATCCTCGGCGCTTACGAGTCCCCGGAAGTCAAAGCGGTGACCTACACGAACGACTGCCAGATCGGCGTCTCGGTTTCCGCGTCAGGCCGCCAGGCCATCATCACGGCGGCGCTCGACAACCTCGTCAAAGGCGCCTCAGGCCAAGCCATCCAAAACATGAACCTCATGTTCGGTCTTGAGGAGACGACGGCACTTCTATGAGCCAACTTCCTTTAGGGTTTCGCGCCGCCGGTCTTCCGCGGCACGACCGGCCAAGGCCGAGCCGGCATGGCCTGGCCATCTTCTACTCTGAAGCGCCGGCCGCCGCGGCCGCCTGCTTTACGACCAACGTCGTCAAATGCGTTCATATCCCGATTGACCAGGAACGGTTGCGCGCGGGCCGCGCTCAGGCGATTCTCGTGAACTCCGGATGCGCCAACTGCTGCACCGGGGAACGTGGCGTCCGGGAGGCGAAGAAAACGATCCAATGGGCCGCCCGGACGCTCAAGGTGAAGCCCAACCAAATCCTTGTGGCGTCGACCGGAGTCATCGGCGATTTCATGCCGATGGATCTTCTCGCCAAGGAAATCCCGATGCTCTCCAAACGGCTGCTCGGCCCGCAAGGACTGCTATACCATTCCTTCTATAAAGCGGCCCAGGCGATCATGACCACGGACACCACCGTCAAAACGGCGCACGCCTTCGCGCGGATCGACGGACGGGACGTCCGGCTCTGGGGTTGCGCCAAAGGCGCCGGCATGATCCATCCGGCCATGACGCTCTCCGGCAAACCGCACGCCACGATGCTGGCGTTTATCCTGACCGATTTGAAGGCCGCCTCGGCGCAACTGCGCCCGATGATTGCCCAGGCGACGAATGAAAGCTTCAACCGCGTGACTGTGGACGGCGACACGTCCACCAACGACTCCGCGTTCCTGCTGGCGAACGGCGCTTCAGGAGCGTCGCTGCGAAGCGCCGGAGACCGGGAGCGCTTTTACCAAGCTCTGCAGAACGTCTGCATCGATCTGGCTAAGAAAATGGCCAAAGACGGCGAAGGAGCCAGCAAGTTTTTGGAGATTCGCGTCGAAGGCGCCCGGACGACGGCAGACGCCCAGAAGATCGCCATGACCGTGGCGACTTCGCCGTTGGTCAAAACCGCCGCCTATGGCGAAGACTCCAACTGGGGCCGGATTCTGGCGGCGATGGGAAGATCCGGCGTCCATTTTGATCCTTCCAAAGCCGACATTTCCTTCGGCGAACTTTGCGTCTTCCGGCACGGCGCCCCGACCTCGGTTTCGGCCGAGAAGGCCCGCGAGCCACTCAAAGCCAAGGAAGTCACCCTTCGCATTCAGCTGCACGCCGGAAAAGCCCAAGGCTTTTACTGGACCTGCGACTTCACCGGGCAGTATGTCGACATCAACGCGCGTTACAGGACGTAAACTAACCCCCGGACTACTTCAAAAAGTCACGTCGGCGCTCCAGGCGGGCGCCGTGGTCATCTTCCCCACGGAAACGGTCTATGGCATCGGGACGAGCGTTTTTTCACTGGCCGGCATCCGGCGTATCTATGAGCTCAAAGGCCGCCACGGGCGAAAGCCTCTGGCGCTCCTTGTCCCTTCGCTTGCGGCGGCAAAACCTTTGGTGGAAGCGATACCGCCCGAAGCCACGCGCCTAGCCAGACGTTTCTGGCCGGGCCCGTTGACGCTGGTCTTTAAAGCCTCGCCGCTTGGGCGTTTGGTGACGGGGGGACTGGCCACGATCGGTGTCCGTATCCCGGATCATCCGATTGCGCTTGCGATCTTGAAAAAAGTGGGGATCCCTCTCGCCACTACCAGCGTCAACCGCTCGGGGCGAAAACCGGCGATCTCGGGGACCGCCGCGGCGAAACTCTTCGGATCCCGGGTCGACTGGCTGATCGATGGGGGGGTTTGCCGCGTCAAAACGGCCTCTTCCGTGATTGACCTCTCCCATTACCCCTTCATGGTCATTCGTGAGGGCGCCATCTCCAAGAAGACGTTGGAAAGATGTATAACAAAGGCGTGAAAAGTTGGATCGTGGCTAGTTTGCTCGTTTCGTTCGCTCGCGCTGACGCCCCTAAGATTGCTCTGCCCGCGCAGCCGTCCGAGGCGACGCAGGGCGAAGATGTGGCACAAGCGACAGAACCGATATCCACTGTGGTCAAGGACGAGAAGGATAAAGACTGGCAGGAATACACCAACCGGATCGTCAAGGCTCATGTGCGGGTGAAGTCCGCCTGGACAGTCATGGAAATAAAGGAAACCAAAGAGAGCGGTTCCGTGGGTTTCACCCTGTCCCGCACACCTCTTGTTACTTTTTCCATCACCCGCGAACCGATGGACGGCTCCTTTGAAGAATATGTCAGCTCGCCAGCTTTAACATCCATCTATCCGACCGGCTATAAGGAGACTCGGAGCGTTCTCGCCGGCCGGAAAGCGACACTGATCAAAGGAAAGGCGGCCGACGGCCGCTTTGACGAAAGTTATTTCATAGCCGATGGCCGTGCCTTTGTCCAAATCTCCTTTACCGCTCCGCTAGAATCTTGGAAAGAGCACCAATCAACATTTGCCGCCATCAAACAAAGCTTACGCTGGCTGCCGTAGCGGTTGCGCTCCTGGGAGCGGCGGCCGCCGGGCTGGCCAAAGAAAGCTCTGCTCCTCTGTCGATCTTCCGTCAATATTTCTGGGGCGCGCGGCAGGCCTACGAAGAGCGTGACTTTGATAAAGCCGAACGGCTTTTCAGAACCTATCAAAGCCTCGGCTCTCCCTCCGATCCGCTTCTGAAGTTGGCCGGGTGCGATCCGAAATGGGAGGTTTCCGTCTTCACCGAAGCCTTAAAAGAAGTGCGCGTTTGTCTCGGTCTCCGGCCCAACAACCTATCCTGGACCGATGGAGGCCAGGCCAAGCTCGCCATCTTCAATGCCTTGCGCGCGGGAAACGTGGAAGTGCTGAAACCTTATGTAGATTGCGCGCCCACAGATCTCGTGGCGCAGACCACCACGTGCGGGACCCGCATTTACCGTCAGGCGGCCGATCTGAAGCGCTTGGCCACCATGATCCAGAAGAACTCTGAGATTCTTGATCCTCCGGCCTGGCGCGAATTTCCCGTCAAACCCGATGACCCACAGCGTATCCGCTGGATGCTCTATCCCTCTTCCGATCATTGGAAACCCTGCGGCCTGGCCGGCGCTCCCATCATCAGTCTCCGCCAGGACCCCTCCGGAGAAATTCGCATCGCGGGATTTGCCGCCAGCTGCCTCGAACAGCTTTAATTCGGTTGTCACCGCATTGGTTATGCTTTAATCAACCGTTTGAACGAACCCTCTTAAGGAGCTCAACATGGGAAGCAAGAAACCGAAGTGGTTGACCAAACAGAACCGCAAGCGTGCCAGCGATGCCCGCCGTACCGCCCGTGCCAAGAGCCCGCATACAAAAAATCTAGGCGTTGTTCGTGTCGCCCACCATGGCGGTAATTACAAGGACGCCCATCCGTAATTTCCTTTTTTAGGCGGGACCGTCTCGGCAATCGGCCAAGTATTCAGTAGGGTTAGGTGCGCCGCGATGATCGGTTTCCAGTGATTCCACTGTTCGCCCGCCTGCCTTCGCAGCTCTTGTTGCAGCGGAGTTCGGACCGGCGGATAAGACCAAGCGGCAAAGGCCGCCATGGCCAAGACGACGTTCAAGAGCACCAGGCGCGAGAACCACCGATCTACCCATTCCCCAGGGATTCTTTTTGCCTTCCAGTCAAAAACGGGGGAAGCGGCGGGGACGGAGGGGGCGATCCAATCAACCCAACGTTCACTGACACCGGAGACGCCCGCCACCGGGGGCTCGTAAGAATTAATGTTCAGCACTCTGAACGCGGGTGCCCATTTTTCTGTTCCGGGGTACGACACCAACGTCTGCCCGGTAAAGCCCCCCAACCGACGGAGTTGCTTGACCGAGAAGGGCCCGATCACTTGTCCCCGCAGCTGTACCAGAACGGATACCTCTCCTATTGTTCTCATCGGTCCAAGTATAACTTCTCAATGTTACGACAGAGTTTCAATATTACATTTAAATTCACATCTAATTTACGATACGAATCGTTAACATTAAATTAGGTCTTTTGGCGCCAAGAAAGGGATTGCATCTTGGGCCGACAGGCGATAAATATTTGGCGATGCCTACCCCTAAGATTCTTGTCGTCGATGATGACCAACCGCTCGTCATGCTTCTGAAGGAAAATCTGGAGTTGGAAGGCTACCAAGTGATTCCGGGGTTTGACGGAGGGATGGCGATCGATTTTGCTGTCGCCAAGAGACCCGACCTCATTATCCTGGACATCAACATGCCCGTGACCAATGGTTTTGACACGTTGACCTATTTGAGGAAAACCCCGGAAACGCAGGCTATCCCGGTCATTTTCATGACAGGCATTCAGTCGAAGACTCTTTATCCGGTCATTGACCGGCACCAGCGTGTCGCCTACCTGAAAAAGCCTTTGGATTTAGAGCATTTGAATTCTCTGATTCGGCAGTTTCTGTCCCAATATCCCGTGCCAGAGGCTCCCGCCCCACCCGTGACCCAGAAGCAACCTGCGCCGCCTGACCCTTTTCCATACATCGAGAAACTGCGCTAAAAACGGCCCTCCAGGCGCCTTCAAAACCCGTTGACCGTCGTGAATTCTCCTGCTAGACATAGCTCTGGCGGAGGCCCATGATGACACGGAGATATTCCTATCTGGTACTGGGCAGCGGCAAACAAGGGCTCGCGGCGGCCTATGACCTTCTTTTGCGCGGTCACGCCGGGCGCCTGACGCTTGCTGACGGTTATCTCCATGCCGCCCAGGCCGCCGTTCACCGGCTTCGTCAGCTCTTAGGTTCCAAACTCAAGAAAAACGAGATCCAGCTGAATGCCCGGCGCCTCGATGCCAAGAACCCCCGAAGCCTGGCACAGGTCATGGCCGGACACGACGCCGTCCTGAGCGCCATTCCTTACTACCTCAACCCTGGGGTCGCCGCGGCGGCCATCGTGACCGGGCTCCATTATTGCGATCTGGGCGGCTACATGGAAAGCACGCGCAAGATCCTAAAGCTGAACGACCGCGCCAAGAAAGCGGGAGTAACGCTTATACCCGACTGCGGCGTCGCTCCCGGCCTGTGCAACAGCCTGGCCGTCTGCGGCATGGAGAAACTCGATCGGCCGGAAGAGGTGCACATCTACTGCGGCGGGCTGCCCCAGCATCCGCGGCCGCCGCTCGACTACAAAATCGTTTTTAATCTCGAAGGCGTGCTCGGCAATTATTTCGGGGCGTCCTACGTCCTCAAAAACGGCAAAGTGACGTTGATCCCTTCGTTTTCGGGGAAGGAAATGCTTTCCTTCGCGCGACCGCTTGGAAAACTTGAGGCGCGTACCACCGGAGGCGCCACATCGACCGCTCCATGGACCTTCCGCGGAATCCTGAAAGTGTATGACTATAAGACCCTGCGTTATCCGGGGCATTACGAGAAAATCGAAACCTTAAAGCAGCTCGGGCTCCTGGCGACCACACCGGTGCGCGTCAACGGATATCGCATTGCGCCGCGGGAAGTTTTTGTCGCGACGGCCGGGCCGCTCCTGGCCTTTCCAAAGGACCGCGACTTGTTGGTGATGCGCGTGGTCGTCCGGGGCAAGCGGGATGACCGAAAGACACAAGTTGTATACGATCTTCTGGATTACGGGGACCCGCGCACGGGCTTTACGGCGATGCAGCGCACGACAGGTTTCCCGGCCGCCATCGTGCTCGCGCTCCTGGCGCAGGGCGGTGTGTGGCAAACGGGTGTCGTGCCCGTTGAGAAAGCGATCGATGGGCGGTTTATGCTGGAGGCTGTCCGCGAACGAGGAATCCAGGTGAAAGAAACGATACGGCGGTGGAAACCATGAGCGCGGAACGACGTGGCCGGAATTATATTGATGGAACATGGCGGGAGACCCCCGCAAAAGCCCGCGTGTTCGAGAATCGCGATCCCGCCACCGGCCAGCTTCTCTCCGTTTATCCCGAATCGCGGCGGCAGGACGTCGATCTCGCCATCGAGGCCGCGGCCACCGCTTTTGGTGCGTGGCACCGGGTGCCGGTCGCCAAGCGCGGCGATATTCTGCTGAAGGCT
>JBGPLV010000026.1:0-12103 GCA_041486625.1 Elusimicrobiota bacterium | reverse complement strand
GGCACGTCCGTCAAGCGGTGAATCTCAAGCCGGAAGACCGGGTCGATTTGGTCTACTCGGGACCGTTCCAAATAGATTTACAAATCGTTGGCCGCGCGACGACGAGGGCGCTGGCGCCATTTGGGATGATTTTCCCGCATATTGACCCCGATCCAGAGGCGGCTCCCGCGTGTTCTACTTCTCGCTTGCAGAAAGCCTCCTAACCCCACTGCGGAAATTTACGGCAGATATTTCCCAATAAGAGACTTCAGGTCCTTCTTTACTTTGGCAGGGATGAACTTTCTATCAGTGAGGATGGCGTATTGAAGGGCGGTCGCACATTCGCAGTGACGCTCGCGGGCGAGCTTGGGCACAACGGCTTTGAGGAGCAGTTTCACGTTGGCTGTGTTCGCGTTTAAGTTGCCGATGACCATGTCAACGGTCACGGGTTCTTCATGCCAGACGTCGTAGTCGGTGACGAGCGCGACCGACGCATAGCAGATCTCCGCTTCCCGGGCGAGCTTGAACTCAGGGACGTTCGTCATCCCGATCACCGAAAAACCCATCGAGCGATACACTCTCGATTCGGCCTTGGTCGAAAACTGCGGGCCTTCGATGCAGACGTATGTTCCTCCTTTGTGCGTGCGAAAACCCAGGTTTGTCGCGGTGTGAAAAAGCGTGGCGGCCAGCTCCGGACAGTAGGGGTTTGCGACTCCGACATGCGCCACGATTCCCCTTTCAAAGAAGGTCGACGGTCTGGATTGGGTCCGGTCAAAAATCTGGTCGGGGAAGACCATGTCGCAGGGCATCAAGTCTTCTCTCAGGCTGCCGCAGGCCGAGACCGAGATGATTTGTTCCACTCCCAGTGTTTTTAAGGCGTAGATATTAGCGCGGTGATTCACCTCGCTCGGGTTGATCCGGTGGCCGCGTCCGTGGCGCGGCAAGAAAACTACGCGCGTCCCTTCGAGGGTTCCGATCACCAAAACATCGGAAGGAAACCCGAATGGCGTTCGGATCTTGACCTTGCGGACATGGCGCAGCTCTTCCATTGCGTACAGCCCGCTGCCCCCGATGACGGCCAGAGAAACCTTATTCTTCATGAATCATCCACTTAAAGGGAAAATCTTCTTTCGGTGTGGCGACAGGGGAAGCTACGATAGAGTGCCCCTCACCCCGGGCATCGCCCGGCCCTCTCCCTAAAGGGCGAGGGCTTATGGCAGTAGACCTTCCCCCTTCAGGGGGAAGGTGACGCAGCACGGATGAGGGGTTCAAAAATTCCCCTGGCCATTGAAAAGCTCCACTTTTCAGCATGACCTTGGTCGTGTTGCGCTTGGACCGCAGAGTGACGCTCTCGACATGGCTCAGCTCGAATGTCGGAATCTCAAAACCCGGGCCGAAAGGTTCAAGGGTCTGGAGATTTTCCCACCACTCTGAAGTGGCTTCATCGAGCGGCATCTCCGCTTCGGGTTCAACCGCCTGGCATGGGACGCTGGGGTCCCGTTCTTCAGCCGATTTGAGGAGACCTTCGCGCAGCGCCGGAAAATCGGATTTGCGCACCGTAAGACCGACCGCTCCGTGATGGCCGCCGAATTTGATCAAAAGATCCTGGTGCTGGAGGGTCCACGCAAACAAATCGACATCAGGAGTTCCGCGACCGGAACCGACCAGATCCTCTCCCTGCTCCACAAACAGGAAGGCGGGCCGTCCGTATTTCTTCACGAGCGATTGCGCCGCTAAACCCGTGACGGAAGGTTCAAGATCGCGCGCGGTGGCCACGAGTACTCCATCGGTGTCCATAGCGCACTGTTCGAGAACGGTTTTTTCAAAATGGTCTACGCTGATTCCTTGAGCCCGTCGCCGTTCCGTATTCAGCCCCAAAAGAGCGTCAATACACTCGCGGGCCGTCCAGGGATCTTCCGTGATGAGGAGTTTCGCCGCCCAATGCGGCTTTCCCAGCCGTCCGGCGGCATTCAGTAACGGAATGATCTGCCAGGTGGCCTGGCGAACCGTAACAGAATTCCCTTTTATACGGAAAAATCTGAGGAGCGAAGCGAGCCCTTCTTTGCGAGTTTTGGCCAGGCGTCGCATACCGTGCCAGACGAGCGCGCGGTTTTCGCCCGTCACGGGAACCCGGTCCGCCAAAATCCCGAGCGCGACCAGATCCAGATGGTCATAAAGAAAATAGTGGAGGCGCTCGGGGTCTGAGGAACCGATGAAGGAACGCCATAGACCCTCCGCCAACTTGAAGGCCATCACGCTCCCGCAAGGGGTTCCTGCCTCACCCGGGCCGGGCCGCCCTCTCCCATCGGGAGAGGGTTGGGGTGAGACAACAGCTCCCGGATGTATCCACGCAAAAGCCGGCGGGCGCACTGGGAGCATCCGGTGGTGATCCGCCACGATGACGTCCATCCCCTGCGAAGCCAGCCATGTCAATTCGGTTGTCTCTCCTGTTCCGCAATCCACAAGGATCATGACCTTGGCGCCGGTCTTCGCCAGCGTTTCAAGCACGGAACGCTCAAGCCCCCTTCCTTGAAGAGGGCTTCCCCATGTGACGTGGCCTCCGAGCGTTCGCAGGGAGCGCGCCAAGATCGCCAGGCCCGAGAGTCCGTCAACGTCTCGGTCAGCGTAAATCACAATCGGCTCTTCGGTCCGGATGGCGTCCCGCAGCCGGTTTACAGCCTTGTCCATCTGGGGGACAGAAAATGATGGAAGATCGAGCGAAGGATTAAGGAGCTGATCGATATGATCTTTTGTTTTGTAGCCGCGGCGGTGCAGGACTTGGACGAGAGATGGGTGCAACGTTTCCATTATTTTGATTCTGGCTGTGCTTCCGCACGCGCCCGAGGGAGGATAAAGCGAAATTCTGCGCCTTTGCCGGGTTCCGACTCCACCCATACTTTCCCGCGATGGCTTTCGACAATGGATTTCACAATGGCCAGCCCCAGCCCGGTTCCTTTGGAAGGATAACCGCCTCCCACCTTGATCTGATAGAACTTGTCGAAAATCTTGTCGTGTTCTTCTTTGGGGATCCCGGACCCCGTATCCTTCACCGACACCATGACAAAATCCCCCTTATCAGTTGCGCTCAAGGTGATGCCGCCCTTGGTAGTGAACTTGAGGGCGTTAGAGAGCAAGTTGTCCAGCACCTGGGTGATGCGGTCGGGGTCCGCCAGCACAAGCGGAAGTGGCTCCGGAATATGAAGTGTCAACTCGAGGTTCTGGACTTTGAACTGGGGAACGAAACTCGCGGCCAGGCGCTGGCAGACATCCTTTAGGCTGGTCGGCCGAAGTTGCATCTTGATCTGGCCAGCCTCAATGCGCGAGATATCGAGCAGGTCCGACACGAGTAGCGTCAGACGGTCGATGGCGCGGTCGGAGGTTTCCAAAAAATGCCGCTGCTGGTCGTTTAGGGGACCGGTTTCCTCATTGAGGACGATGGACACGAATCCTTTGATCGTCGTCATCGGCGTCCGGAGCTCGTGGCTGACCATGCTGATGAACTCGTTTTTGAGACGGTTGATCTGCTCGAGCTTCTCGTTGGCCGATTTGAGACGCTCGTAGAGTCGCGAACGCTCGATGACGATGGCGATTTGCTGGGACACGAGGCCCGCCAGCCGGCGGTCTTCCAGGCTAAGCGTGCGAGGAGGACGCATTCCGATGGCCAGAACCCCGATCCGCCCCTGCTCGACATCGAGAGGCAAATAGAGGAGCTGATGAAGCCCGAGTCCCTGAATCAATTCGTCTTTGCCCCAGAGGGTCGGGGAAGATCCCCGCTCGTAGTGGGCGGGCCTTCCTTCCCGAAAGACATCCGCCAGTGGGACTTTTTCCGAAATACCAAGCGTGAAGGCCCGCGGGTCAAAGGAGATTTTGGAATCCCAGTCTCCCCCCATCATGACCATGGCTTCGCTTTCCGCATGATGAAGAAAAAAGAAGCAGATGTCGCACGGGCCGAGCGACCGCCGTGCCACGCGTCCGATGGCCGCCAGAGTATCGGTCAAAATTGGCGGGCTGGGAAGCTGAGACCCGATCTCCTGCAGGACACTTAAATCATGGACACGCTGATGCAGTTCCTGATCCAGGCCGATCCGGTGAAGCACATCCATCACGCGACCGGTGAGAAGCCTCAGGAGGCGGACATCGTCCTGGTTGAATAGGCCGTTCATCTTGTTGATGACGCAGAAAACGCCCCGGATGATGTCTCCCTGCAGGAGCGGAAGAACGAGGATGGAACGGATCCCGATCGTTTTCCAGGAGGGCGGGAGGCTTTCCGCCGAATCCAGCAAATTAAGGACCTGAGGCTCTTGGGTCCGAATCACTTGGGTGAGCCATTTACTCTCGCCCACTTTGCAGGTGAGCTTCTGCGCTTCGGCGGGCGCCAGCTCAAAGGCCGGCAGGACGGGCTCGAGCGTGTCCGGAGATCCCTGGAACAAAAAGAAAGCGGCGCCCTGGGCCTCGATCAGTTCTTTGATGCCGGAGATCATGACGCGAACGATCTCGTCCACCCGTGTCGAGGCCGCGGTGGCAAGCGCCAGCTCATAGACCGTTTTGAGTTCGCGCACCTTTTGCACAAGGCGCGTTTGGTTGCGCGAAAGCTCCTCGACGGTCGAGGCGACCTGCGATTCCAAACGATGATGTGACGTTTCAAGATCCGCCACGCGCTTCCTGTTATGAAGTGCCAGCGCCAGATGATCGGTGAGCTCGGTGAGTTCTTTGATTGCCTTTTCCGAAAATGTCTTCGCCGTTTGGGATCCGTAAAAGGCCGTTCCCAACACCCGCCCTTCGGCTTTAAGAGGGATCATCAGGGCCGCCGAAAGCCGTTGGCGCTGGAAAATCATGTGCAAAAGCGGATCGTCCTCTTTGCCGTTCGGCGATTCGACCTGCCGGGCCAGGGCGGAAGCAAACACCACTCCGATGGACCCTTCGCCTCTGAGAACACTTAAAGACTGGGCAAAAGTGGACGAAACTCCGAGGGAAAATTCCGCGCGCAAAGCACCTTCACCCGTGTCCGCCAACAAGAGACAGGTGGACAGTTCGTAGCGGTGAAGGACGCCGGTGAGGAGCGCGTCCAGCGCGCTTTTCAAGTTCGACGGAGCGCCGAGAAGTTTGGAGGCCTCGTAGAGCAGCGCGGCGTGGTCCTTCATTTATTCATTCGGGGCACGACTTTAGCCATGGACTGTGTCACCATTCCTGCGACCGTCCGGAGTGTTCCTTGGATGTCGAGCCCCTCATACGTGTAGTGGCCCGCCCATAGAACATTTTTCGTGGAGGGATCGATCAGGCTCACGTAGACTCCGACCGTGGCGATGATTGAGATGATCTGCGCATTATGGACACCCGAGGTTGCGCCCTCGGGCGTCGCCTGGGAACCGGCCAGAGAGACCACAGGGTTGTCGATCACCGCGGTCTGGCCGCCCGGGGTCATGAGCGTGGTGTTGCCGAGAAAGACCGTCAGCTGATTGTTCGGTTTGTACTCGCCGACGGTTCCTCTCAAAATCGCATCCCCCTGGTGATGAGCGTCGGTGACTTCGATGCCGGTCGCAAGGAGCCCTCTCACGAACTCGTCAGAGGCGGCGGAGCCGCCCTGGCCCTCGAACGGGACCACTGATATTCTTCTGATTTTGGAAAAATCGTATCCGGTCTTGGCCGCGATGCGAGGGGTGGTACACGCACTGGACAACAATAAAGCGAGAGCCGCCCCCAATCCCCCTCGCCCGCCGAAGGTGGGAGAGGGTGCAGGGTGAGGGCCAAGTCGTGCCCTCATCCCAACCTTCTCCCGACACAAGGTCGGGAGAAGGAGCCCACGCATACCATTACGCATGGGACTCCAAATACTGGATGTGTTTCTTCGCAACGCTTTGAAGCGATTCATCCTGGCTCAGAGATGAAAACCGGTGCCAGGCGTCCAGGGCGCGGTCCGTCATTCCGTTTCTCTCATAAATCAGCGCCAGATGGAAATACGAAGCAACGGAGCTGGAATCGACGGAGATGGAACGCTCTAGCGCCCGCTGGGCGACTTCCCATCGCCCGAGCCGGCACGCCACGACACCCAAGGCGACGGCCATCGGGGCATCGTTTTGGTCGAGGGCGAACGCCAGTTGAAGTTCGGTGTAGGCTTCGTCGTAGCGCCCGAGCCGTTCGTAAGCCAGGCCCGCCTGGAAATGTTGCGCGGCAGGACCGTCGGCCCACGTCAAACGGAAACTCAGAACGCAAAACGCAAAACTCAGAACGCAAAAATTCAGGCGCATCGATCCATCGCCTGGATTTTCTTTACGCGTCGGGCGTGTCGCCCCCCGCCGAAGGGCGTGCTTAAGAATGTTTTGAGGATCCGTTGCGCGTTCTTCAGGCTGGTGAAGCGGCCCGGGATGCAGAGAACATTGGCGCCATTGTGCTCGGCGGCGAGCGCGGCGACTTTGGGGTTCCATGCGACCGCCGCGCGGATTCCATGAACTTTATTGGCCGCAATGGCCATGCCGATGCCGGTGCCGCAAAATAGGATTCCCTTGGCTGCCCGTTTCTGAGCGACGGCTTTAGCGACCTCCCGGGCAAAGTCAGGGTAATCAACGGATTCTTCGGAAACCGTCCCGACATCGAGAATCTGATGCTTGCCGCCTTCCCGCGTCCTGAGCCAATTGGCCAACTGCCACTTGAGCTTGAAACCCGCATGATCCGCTCCGATGGCCAGTTTCATATCGCAGCGGCCGCCTGCCGATCATAGAGGACAATCCTGGCGAATCCATCGGCCTCCAGGCTTGCTCCTCCCACCAGGCCGCCGTCGATGTCCTTTTGCTTCATAAGAGAAGCCATGTTATCGGGCTTGACGGACCCGCCATAAAGGATCCGCACGGCCTGGGCCGTCGCGTCCGTGTAAAGCTTGGCGAACTCCTTGCGGATAAAATTATGGGCTTCCTCGGCTTGAGCCGGAGTCGCTGTTTTTCCAGTACCGATAGCCCAAACCGGTTCATAAGCGATGACTCCATCGGCGGGTGAGGTTAGGCCTTTCAAACTTTCGCGGACCTGGCGTTCCAGTACTTTAAAAGTCTGATTGGATTCGCGCTCCTGAAGCGTTTCGCCAATGCAGCTAATCGGTGTTAGGCCGCCCGCCAGAACCGCAAGCGTCCGTTTGTTGACGGTCGCGTCGGTCTCGCCGAAGTATTGCCGACGCTCCGAATGTCCGACCACGACGTAGCGCACGCCAATTTCCTTGAGCATCCCAACGGCGACTTCTCCGGTGTAGGCGCCTTTTTCTTCCCAGTGAGCGTTTTGTGCGCCCACGGCAACCTGCGACCCTTTGAGCTCCTCCACCAGAGCCCAAAGCGACGTAAAGGGAGCGCAGAGCACCACCTCGCGGTCCTTGAGATTGTCGACTTTTGGCCGAAATGTTCTCACGAACGCCCGCGTTTCCGCGGCCGTCTTAAACATCTTCCAATTGCCGGCAATGATGGGTTTTCTCATTAACGACAGTCTACCTAATCCGTCGGATGGGCCGCAATTTTACCAGAGGGTGTGGACAGCGTATTGGTTAATTTCGTGGTCCGGCGTGAGAAGCGCCAGGCCGTGGACAATGGATTGGCAGATGAGCATGCGGTCGAAAGGGTCGTTGTGCAGGCGCGGCAGACGGCTTTCATAAACGGCGGCGATTTCCTCCAGGGGAAGAATTGAAATACCGTGTTTTTCCCTCCACTCCGGCACAAACTCTGAAGGGGGCTTTGGCAGGGGCAAGCGTCCAGCCGAATTCTTAACCGTTATTTCCCATGCCGATATCACGCTCAAGAAGATGTCATTATTCGGGTTGGAAAATAAGTTTCGAGCGCGATCAGAAAGCTGCGGCCGGTCCAGCACAAACCAAAGGAAGGAGCAGGTATCCAACAAAATCTTCTCCCCCATTATGGTTTTGGAGGGTTCACGAGCGGATCGTTTGGAGAAGGGTTCTCGCCCGTGAAGGCATCTAGAATCTCCTTCGGCAGCGGTTCGAAGAAGGCAGGCGTAAGTTCGAATGTACCCTTGGCTAACCCGATGGGCCGCGGCTTTTTTCTCTCAGGTGCTATTGGGCGAATTTCCGCGAAAGGCTTGTTTCGCTTGCAAAGGAGAATGACTTCCCCCTTGGAGAGAAAATTCAGATACCGTGAAAGATGGGTTTTAGCCTCATGAATGTTCAGTCGAATCATGCCTAATACTAACCTATAAACTGAACTAAGTCAATGACTAAGTTTATAGTCTATACGGACCGATAAGTCGCGGAGGGATCTTGAGGCGACTCGCCCTGACGCTCGAGTCGCCCCTGTTCGACCAGGACGGCCAAAAGGCGAGTGACGGTGCGGCGCGGCAGATCCACCTTTTCACGAATAGCCTTGGGGGTCGCTGGACCGTGCCGTCTGAGAAAATCGCACACCTGATCAGCCACAGAGAGGGCGGCGGCATCGAACTCAGGGGAGGACGAGCGTACCGAACGCTTACGGACCTGACGCAGCGCATAGGTGCCGAAGAAAAGCCCCATCACTTGCAGGGTGATCGTTTTAAGCTCCGGCGGCATGGGAAGGGTGGGGTCTTTGAGGCGCCACACTACGGCCCCCGCCCAGAGAAGAAACCACAGAGTAATCAGGGGGCCGCCTTTGCGGATACGCTCATGCCATCCCTCTGGATCTTCGGCTTGGTGGGCGTTCCAGCGTTTAATCTCCGGCGCTCCAGCATAGGTCGCGAGAACGAAGAAATAGACATCAGAGACAACGTCAGGTGAGCGAAACTCGCCGCGCGTGATGAAATAGAAGATGTGATAGGTGACCAGGTAGGCTGTCATCCCCAAAGCGAACGGGCGCATATACATGCTCCCGTCTTGGGGTTGCGGCTGAGCGGCGACGTGGAGGGACTGCGCCATATAGCTATATTATGTTATTTTTTGTTTTAGTTAAATGGCTCAGTTGATTGCTGACGGTTAGGACGTCGCATTCCACCATCTTGGCTCAGTAAATGGCGCAGTTACGGATGAGAAATGGCTCAGTTTCAATCAATGATCGGATTTGTGATCGGCTCCATGTCTAAGAACAACTCAAGACAGCTAAGAATTCTTGGAAGACAAGAGTTAAGCCGCTTCGAGGATTCTAGCGTGGATCAGCGCGAAATCGCCGCGAGGGTCAAGAATCTCAACAAAACCACCAATGATTTGCATGACAGCAACGTAGCTCAAATACCAATAAACAGGATGCGCGAGGGGAGTCAATAGGTTGAAATGGTCTCCAAGGGCCAGCGCAAGGACAATCCCCACCAAGAAGTTGGCAACGGCTCCCATATAATGCGCAAGGCCGCCTACTCGAATTTTTCCGTGCCAGAAGGAATCCGCCCAGAAATCTGAGATCCGAATCGACTGGCCCTCTACGGCGGCTGAGACAAAGTGTCCGAGAAGCTCATTGACGGGGGTAACTGCGCCTGAAAGCCAGAACGTCTTCCACGCTCTCTGACTCCATAATCTGTTGCCCCACCATGCGCCTGCGAAGTGGGCATCGCCCGCCGATCCGGCATCCTTTGCGACTTTTAGGGCTTGCACTTCTTCCAGCTCTGCGGACATCTCGTGGATAGCGTCGGCCGCTTCACGAGGGAATGCTCTTAAAAGCGTTAAATTGTTTTCATAAGACCGAATAGCCAGATCGAAATTTCCGGCATCACGCGCCTCTACAGCAGCAACACGTGCATGATGTGCGATGTTACCGTAAAGTTGGATGTCAGTCATGTGATGGCGCGTGAGGAACGAGAGTGCTTCATCGGGTTCACCGATCCGGAAAAGCGCACTGCCAATGAAGCAGATGTCGAGATCATCGCGGAAGACCATGGTCTCGTCAGCAAGCGCGCGATAGGTTTCATGGAATTCCTCCCTGAAGGCTGGGAAAAGTTCTCCCCGAACATCCAAACCGACCATCGTCAGCCCAACGCTTGAAGCCACCACCCGACGCATAATAGCTTGGCGCGAGGCTTTTTTATACCTGGAGGAAGCAGCGCTTTCCATATTTATGAGAGCGCGAAGCATTTTAGGATTTCGCGACAAGTGATCTTGGAGATAAAGGACAAGGGGTTGGTAAACACTCTCACCGAGGAGCATTTGGAAATAGTCCTGAGCGAAGCGCTCATCGTCGGTGCGTGGCTGGCTTCGTTTGATGAGAGACTGCAGGAAGATCTCGAAGGCTTCTGGAATTGGGCGGTAACCAGCGACAAATGCAATCCATGCTTCGGGTCCCAACAACCTGTGTTTTTTCTTTTCGCTCCCATTCAAAGCGTCTCGCAGATCATTTAGCCGCTTTCGAGCTGAGGGTGTGAGAGGTGCGGACTCATCCATATCTTGAAGCAAGCGTAGGTCTAAGGTTTCTCGAACGGCTTCGCCGGCCAGTGGATTCCTTCCGAGCGCTGAAAGCGTTTCTTCAGCCTGTCCCGCGACTTTCATATATCCCCAGATTCCCTGATTTATCTCGGTATCTTCTTCTGCGACATGGATGAGAGCACTGATGTCCTGCCGGGTGAGGTATTCCGCATATTCTTCCCTGCCGAGGGTCCGCGCGGCAGCAAAACGGGTCCGAGCATCTTGGGAAGACAGGCCGCGAGAGATAAGGGAGATGACACGAGGCGAATTAAATTTAGCCGCGAAGTAAACATAATCTTCGGTCGGTTCTGGCGGCGCATGTGCAATTATGGCGGCGACCACCTCTTCTTCAGGAACATTCCATTCCTTAAATAATTCGTCGATCAGTTCCTTTGGACGATCCATGCGCGCCCCAGGTTCGTGGCGAATCAGATAGTCGATGAAGTCGTCCTTGTGATTCCGCAGGTTATGCTCTTGTGCGAAACCAACCACCTGGTAGAAATACACAACGGGGTCGTCCCCAGTCAGATACGCTCGAAAAGCTTTATCAAAACGTGGCCGATCCAACTTAAGGATTATTGATAGCGCTGCCAATGCAAGCTCCGTATTTCTCTGCCCCTTTAAAAGCTCCTCCGCTTGCTGAATAGCCTTGGGCTGTGTACGTAAGTATTCCTCAGGGAGGTCTGAAAGCGTTCTAGCAGCCCAGTTTTTGCTGTCATAGTGAAGCTTCGGCAAAATTTTGCATATGAGAGGATAGCTGTCTGCGGGGGTCATCTGAGGAGTCACTCTCACTACGCCATGAAGCGCCAGGACATCCTTGCCAGAAGCAAGCTTTTTGATTCGCGCGATAAGATCAGCATCAGTCTTTAGGCGATCACGCATGACTTCCGCTTCATTAATTAGGAAACTGCCATAAGTGGGCAGCATAAAGCCGTCTAATTCACGCTCCTTCTTTTCGAGGATTCCATAAATCTTGGCGTCCCACTCACCAAAGAGGATTGGTTTCATGCGTTGCCAGATAAGATCATCTTCGTTGCTTTGCATTAGCACAAAGACGAAGATGTTTTGAAGCAGCCCTTGGGAGTACTCAGTTAGAGCACGTTTACGATTTGCTGAAAACAATTCCTGGAGGCGCTCGAAAATTGGATCGAGAAGGGCTACTTCTCTAGTTTCGCGATAACGTTCGACGAGCAATCGAAGCGCCACAAACTTCGCTCGCATTTCGTGGCGGGCATCGGCTGTCTTGGCACCACCCCTTGAAAATTCGATCAAAGCGGGGATCATCGCGGGGTCCTGCCGCATCCGCTCATGTAACTTGTCTCCTTCAACAAGAGGCTTTTGTAGATCGCGTTCAAAGTAATACTGATTATCTGGAAAAGACTCCCAAAGGCGAGCCAGGAGTCTGCGATGGCTTTTATCATTAACGGCTTGATCCAAGAGAACCTTCAGATCAAGTTCTACTCCAGTGTCTTGGCGTGGGGCATATAGTGGTTCCATCCGTCCAGCCACAGGACCTCGCTCTGCGCCACCAAACATGACACTTGCAACTCCTTCAAGTTCGCTCTCCGGTGTATGACGGCCATAGCTTCTGGCCGCCCGGTCGCCGCTCACAAAATTGTGGTCGAGGCGAGCTATGTTTGCGAGTGCGAGGTCTTCCATCTCTCCAAGATCTATGAGTTGCTGAAGAAATTCTTTCGCCTTGTTGTAATGGCTATGTCGCCCTGGACCGGCATCAGAACGGTTCTCGATGCCGCTGATGTAGGAATCTCCAGGGAAGAGCAT
>JBGPLV010000025.1:0-12243 GCA_041486625.1 Elusimicrobiota bacterium | reverse complement strand
AATTTACCTTCTTCGCGAATCGTCCGGTTCCAATCCCGCTCGTAAACGGGAATGGTCGCGATCAAATACAGCCAGTCGGTCCGCAGGGGATGGTTGGGAAAATCTTTCAGAAGATTCTGGAGGGTCAATTCGCAGCGGGTGTAATTCTTCTTTTGGAAATCAATGCAGGCCAAGCGGTAGAGGGCCAGGACGCGGAGGCTCAACGGGGCGTCGCGGCGGCTCACCGGTCCGAAGAAGGTCATCGCCAAATCGTAATCGCGGGTCTGGTAAATCGCTTCACCGATCAGAATGCGCGCCCGGTCCACCCAGGTCCCTTTTTTCGCCTTGGCCAAAAGGTTTTGGTAAGCGGATACCGCTTTGGCAATGTCCTTGATCTGGCAGAAGCAGGCGATCGAATAATATAAGGAAGGGATGTTGTCCGCATGACGCTGGAAATGGGTCGCGGCGTCCAGATAAGCTCCTTTCTCGAACGACAGAAGCCCGGCCAAAAGATCGACTTTGAGCAGATTCGCGTATACAGGATTAACGGTCAGAACATTCTTGTAGGCGTCTTCCGCGCGGTCAATCTTGCCGATCGCCAGATAGGCCCGCGCCAGCGTATACCACGCTTCCGTGCCAATAAATTTGTTGGAGGAGTTGGCGACGTCACGCCCGGTCACCAGGGCACTGGAGGGTTCTCCATTCATGAGATGGGTCTGCGCAAGGCGCAGTCGCGCGATACTCGCCAGGAACGAGTACTTCTTTCCCTTCGAGATGACCGTTTCAAAATTCCGTGCGGCATCATCGTACCGCTTTTCATGGTAAAGGACTTCGCCCGTCGTATAGGCTGTTCCGACAGCCCGGTAATCGCTTTCAAACTGTTCGGAAATGGGTTTGAAGATATCCAGAAGAGCGTCTTCTCTGCCGCTGCGCAGGTCGGCCGTGTGGGTAAACACCCTCTTTTCCTGGGCCTGGAGACCCACGCTTGTCGTCAGCAAGAAGGCGGAGAGACTAATAGATGTTAAGGCTTTTTTCATCTTATATTGATTTTAAGCGGCAATAAGGAAGCGCATTTTGACCCCATTTTAATTCCTCGCCAGTTTAACAGAGGCTTTTATCACGGTCAAGGGGAAATTATCTACTTTATACATCATTTAACGCTATGGACTTAAGGTATCCATTTTACGTTACAGGAATATGACGGGAATGTTAAATTTAGGTTAATTGCCTAATAAAGGAAGCTCCTGCTACAATAACGCCCCAATGTCGAAGAAAAAGTATCACGTTGCCGTAGTCGGCGCCACAGGGGCTGTGGGGGCCGAGTTCCTGCGCTGCCTCGAAGAGCGCCGCTTTCCCTTGTCTGAGATACGTCTACTCGCTTCGGCGCGTTCTCGCGGGAAGACCATGGTTTTCAATAGGAAAAAAGTGGTCGTTCAGGAGTTGACGGAAAGCAGTTTTAAGGGAATCGACATCGCTTTTTTTAGCGCCGGCGGCTCTATTTCAAAGAAATATGCCCCCTTGGCGGCCCGGGAAGGTGCGGTGGTCGTGGATAACTCCTCCGCTTTTCGCATGGATCCGGCGGTACCGCTCGTGATCCCGGAGATCAACCCGGACGCGATCGCTGGTCACAAGGGCATTATTGCCAACCCGAACTGTTCCACGATTATCGCTATAACCCCGCTTTGGCCGATTCACAAGAAAAACCGTATACGGAGACTCATCGCCTCCACCTATCAGTCGGCTTCCGGGGCAGGATCTGCCGCGATGTATGAGCTGGTCGAATCGACCCGTGCGCATCTGGAAAACCGCAAGTATAAGCACACGGTGCTTCCGCATCCTTACGCCTTCAACCTTTTCAGCCACAATTCAAAGATCGATCCCGCGAGCGGCTACAATGAAGAAGAGACCAAAATGGCCAATGAAACGAGGAAAATTTTCGGCGACCCTGAGATTCGCGTGAGTGCCACCTGTGTTCGCGTGCCGGTGCTGCGCGCGCACTCCGAGGCGCTGACGTTTGAGTGCGAGCGGCCCATCAACGCCGGCGAAGTACGGGAGATTCTCAAGGATGCTCCGGGCGTCAAACTCGTGGATGATCCCGATAAAAACTACTTTCCGATGCCCAAGGACGCTACAGGACAGGGAGATGTGCTGGTCGGCCGTATCCGTCAAGACATCAGCGATCCGTCGGGCAAATCCATCGCCCTCTTCGTCTCAGGCGATCAGCTGCTCAAAGGTGCGGCGCTGAATGCTGTTCAGATTGTCGAAGTCATGATAGAAAAAGGGTTCATTTGAAGAGATTGGTTGTAAATGCCGACGATTTTGGTCGGTCCTCCCCGATTAACCAAGGCATCATTGAAGCCCACCAAAACGGCATTGTGACAAGCGCTAGCCTCATGACTGATCGTGAAGGTTTTGAGGAGGCGGTAAGCCTCGCCAAAGCTAATCCGCGTTTGGGGATCGGTCTGCATCTGGATCTCGACGCCTTCTTCCAGGTCGAGCACGGGGTCGGGCGGCTCGTCGCCTACAAGGACCCCTCGCTTCCGCTTGAACCGATCGCCCGCGAGACGGAAAGACAAATTCAGAAAGCGCTTGCGACCGGGCTTCCGATTCATCATCTGGACGGCCATCATCACGCCCACTTGCGTCCGGAACTCTTCGCCACCGTCGCGGCCCTTACCGCTAAATACAAGATCAAAGTCATCCGCTATTTCAGGGGGTTTTACGAGGGACTTTATCCCGGGATTTCGACGGAATGGATCCGGGATCTTGTCCCCCGGTTCGGATTGAAATGCGTCGACACTTTTTTCGCCGGCTGGGAACCGGTGAAGTCCAGCCTTCCGGGGTATCGATACCTGGATTTGTCGGTTCCCTTTGAAACGGCGGAGCTAATGGTGCATCCGGGCAAGGGAGAATCCTGGCGCGAACGGGAATTGGAACACTGTGTTTCGTCCAAAATCCGCGCCGAACTCCACAAACAACAGGTCAAACTTTCTACATTTGCTGAGGTTTAGGGAATCACGCCGCGCGGTGGAGTCGTTCAGAGGATTTTTTTGCGGCAGCCTCGACACGATCCAATAAAGACAGCGCGCGCTTGGGGTTACCGCGAAGCGCCAGCGTGCGAAACCGGACTTCCGCGTCAAATCCGGCCAAGGCTGTCGTCGCGAAGTCTTCGATCAGCTTATTTACGCTCACGTGCCGCGCCTGGGCAAGCTGCTTTAAGCGCTTATGTTTCTCATCGGGAAGTCGAATGGTCATGATGGACATGGGAATACCTCCAGGCATTCTTTGGGCGTTAAAATCCGGATATCCGGGAAATGCAGTTCTGAGCGCTTCAAATCGCGAACATTGCGTGTCACAATAGCCTCGGCGCCGCCCGCGACGGCTAGTTCAATTAAATGATTGTCGGCCTCGTCAGGGAGGTTCGGCCGCCAAAGAAAGTACACTCTGATCCACTGGCCCACGGATGCCAGAGCCGCCAAAATCTCTTCCCGCTCGATGCGACTCAGCGGACACCCTTTAAAAAGAGCCTCACGGGAAAGAACCGCTTGATACTCATTGAACAGGGATTCTCCAAAAAGCGGCAGATAATGCCCGTTCAAACACCGTCGAATCACCTCGCGAGCCACCCCATCGCTTCTGCGGGTTAACAAAGCCGAAACCAAAACATCCGTGTCCACTACGATGGGGCGCATACCTATGGATAGCATATGTGCTATCATCTGTCAAGCGGTCCATGGTCCAGTTTTTAGCCGCCAAGCGTTTCTTGATGCTGTCCCAAAATCCCTCCTTAAAATAGGCTTGTTTCTTCCGTCTGAAACGAATCGCTAATTTAAGTGTCCCAGAAACAACAGATTGTGGGACAACCTGGTCTTGAAGAGTGCATGAGACTTTTGGAGTTGGCCTTCGGTTATGCAACCGCATGGCACTCAATCCGGGCATTAGCCTACGCCTATTAAAAAAACTACACTTACAATGACGTGTAAGTTCTTAAGGAGGTTTCCGTGAATACTAGACCGACTTCAGTGGCCCTTATATCGTGGTTTCTCATCGTGACTAGCCTCTTTCCGGGCATTGGCGCAGTGCAAACGATGAAAAACCCAGCGGCATTGGAAATGATGCGAAAGAACCTGCTTCCGGTTCCGATTCAATTTGTTTGGATTTTTGCTGCCATGATCGCGACTGTAATATCCGGAATCTTTATGCTGCAGGGAAAGTCCTGGGCTCGGTCCTTGTACCTCGTCATCACAGGGCTTGGGCTTCTTATCGGACTCATCACATCACCCACGCGACTTCTCATTCTGCCCGGCGCAGTCGTGTATGGATTGTTTGTTTATTTGTTGACTCGCTCTAAGAGCAACGAATACTTTCGAACAGCAACTCCAGCTCAATGACCAAGAATATTGTAGGCACTGTAATTCTTGTCATATCAGGATTTTTTCTCTTGTGCTTATTATTCAGGTCCTTTATGAACACTGTTCACGGTGACCTGGAGGTGTTATACCTTTCTCTATTCCTGGCTACCCTCCTTCCAGGCTTGTGGCTTCGGCAATACGAGCATTGGCGGAGGGATCTGGCTATTCTGTTACTGACTACTGTGGGCGTAGAGAGTTTGCAAGTGCTGACATTGACGGCGGCTTACTACACCAAGGAGGTCAGGGAGATGGTGCCCAATTTTCGCTTGGGACTCCTTTACGGTGGATGGCGATTTGGCCTCCCGGTAATTTCAATCGCTCTTATTACAGGTGTGTTGCTTTACAAATCTTCTCAACGATATAGGCCTTAGAAAAGGTACCCATATCGCGGCTCAAGTCTTTTTTAGCCTAAACACAGGCTCTGCCCGCTTGGTCTCACTCTTCCCACAATCCAAGGTTTTTGGCACGCTCTGAAGTGCTCGGGGTCTCCGGCGATCCTGCCTGACACGTACGGAAATGATGGATCCGCCAGACGTCTGGCGGATGACAATCCGGGCGGCGATTTGATAAGTTTACGGCCATGGGAACCCTGACCGAGAGTTTCGCCAACCTGAGCGACTACCTGCTGGCGCAGCGGAAGAAATCAAAGCAACGCAGCACGGAAGTAGAGCTTGTCCTTTCGAAGGTTCTCGGACCGCTTTTGCCATCGGGCATCAGGTGCGGCTCCGGGACGATCACCGACATCAAAGACCGCCAAGTGGGGCCTCTCGACATCGTCGCCGCGGTCGACACTTTTCCGCCCTTCAGCGACGGATCGGCCGCCACGTATCTGGCGGACGGCGTCGTGTTTGTCCTGCAGGTGCGAGACTGGGCGGAGAGCGATCTGACCCAGTTCGGGGAAATGGCCCTGCAGATTAAGAAGTTGGAGCGAAAAAAGAAGGATCCCATCCCTTGCGTGGCAGTCAGTTTCGGCCTCCTTTCGCTGTCTGAACTCTCACAGTTCTTAAACAGCAAGGCCGGTCAGCCGGTCGACGGAATTTTATGCGTGGGGCATCATATCGTACTGCGCAATTCCCAGGGATGGTATGGAGATCCCTCCCGTGTGCCTTTTGTGACGGAACGCCCAGGACCTGAGGCGCTTAAAGCCTTCACGTTCTTCCTGCTCCATCTTTCCCAGACGGCGATGGGCCTGCCTTTCGGGCTGGCCGATTACCAGCACCTTTGATTTGTTATAATCTCGCCTCCATGAGATCCACATATTTCCCTCAAAAGAACGATAAACCCGATCGCCGGTGGCATTTGATTGATGCCAAAGGGCAGGTTTTAGGGCGGCTGGCTACGCGCGTTGCGACGCTTTTGCGCGGTAAGGGGAAACCGACCTTCACTCCTTATCTCGATGAGGGCGATTTTGTCGTGATCATCAACGCCGCCGCGGTGAAGCTCACCGGGAATAAGCTCGAGCAAAAGGTGGCCTATAGCCACTCGTTGTACCCAGGGGGGCTTAAACTGGTTCCTTACAGCCGCTTGATGGTTGAAAATCCGGAGCGGGCGGTTGAAAAAGCCGTCAGTTGCATGCTCACCAAGAGCAAACTGCGAGAACGTATGATGACGCGTCTTAAAGTCTACCGGGACGCGACCCATCCCCATGCCGCCCAGCAGCCCCAGCCCTACGCGCTCTCTTAAAATTTATGGCAACCACTAATCTCGCATTTCCCGTTTGGGCCACAGGCCGCCGCAAAAACGCGACCGCACGAGTCCGTCTTCTTCCGGGCACTGGTAAATTCGTAATAAATAAAAAGAATGTGGAAGAGTATTTTGGCGGTCATTTGCGCTCGAAATGGCACGTGATGCGTCCTTTTGATGTCGCCAAAGTCGGCAAGCAGTACGACATCTGGGTGGATGTGCTGGGCGGCGGAGTGCACGGGCAGGCCGGCGCGATTTCGCATGGTGTGGCCCGGGCGTTTGCCAAGCTTGAAAATCCGCTGAGGATTGCCATGCGCAAGGAAGGTCTTCTCACACGTGATTCCCGCATGGTCGAGCGCAAAAAACCAGGCCGTCCCAAGGCCCGCAAACGCTTCCAGTATTCCAAGCGATAGTCTCCTTCCTAATTGTCCCCGATTACGACCTCGGGGATGACATATTGAAAAATTCCCATTGACAGCCTAAATTAAATCTGTTAGAAACGGCGAGTAAGCAGTACGTAAAATCGCAGCGTTTTTGACCAGGTCCATTAATGGATGTTACGGAGGGGATAAGAGATGAATAAAGTACAGCTCATTCAACGTGTGGCCAAAGAAGCGCGGGTGAAAAAATCCCAGGCTTCCCGGTCGGTCAAGGCGCTTGTGAAGACGATCCGCGAAGCGCTACGGGTCGGCGACAAAGTCTCTCTCTCCGGCCTCGGCACCTTTAAGGTCAAGTCCCGCAAAGCCCGCAAAGGACGCAACCCGAAAACAGGCGAAACGATTCAGATTCCCGTGGGGCGAAAAGTATCCTTTAAGCCCAGCTTCTCTTTGAAGAAGCTCGTTCGCTTGTCGACCGCGCCCATAGCGTCTTCGACGACACCGACGACCCCGCCTCCACAGCAGGCCGCCTAATATAAATAACGGCGTTTGGGCGAACGTCGTTCGGACGAACGTCGTTTGTTTTTGATACGATAAAACACTTATATGCCGGATTTTTCCGACCGTTTAAACCGGCTTCCTCCTTATTTATTCACGCGAATTACGCAGCTTAAGAAGGAAGCCTACGCCAAGAAATTGGACGTCATCGACCTGGGTATGGGGAACCCGGATCAGCCGACCCCTGCCCCTGTGGTGGAACGGCTTTGCGATACGGTTAAGAACCACCCGTCCACGCACCGATATCCTCAGGCCAAAGGCATCCCTAAGTTTCGAAAAACCGTGGCGGCCTGGATGGAAAAACGCTTCGGCATTTCGCTGAACCCGGACAATGAAATCACCGCTTTGATCGGATCCAAAGAAGGGATCGCGCACCTGGCCATGGCAGTCCTGAACCCTGGCGAGGCCGTCTTGGTGGGGGATCCCGCCTACCCGGCGCATTTTAATGGGGTCATCCTGGCGGGCGGGGAAGTCCACTCCATTCCCCTCAAGCCGGAGAATGATTTTCTTCCGGAGCTAGAGAAGATCCCGGAGAAAGTAGTCCGGCAGGCGAAGCTCCTGTTTTTAAATTATCCGAACAACCCAACGGCGGCGGTCATTCCGGATAAGGCGGTATTTCAGGATTGGGTCCGGTTTGCCAAGAAATACGATCTCATTGTCTGTCACGACAATGCCTATTCCGAGATTACGTTCGATGGGTATGTCGCTCCGAGCTTTCTGGAAGTGGAAGGAGCCAAAGACGTGGGCGTTGAAGTGCACTCGTGTTCCAAGACGTACAACATGGCCGGTTGGCGCATCGGATGGATGTGTGGCAACTCCCGGGTGGTCGCGGCTGTAGAGAAATTTAAATCGTTCCTTGATTACGGCGCCCCGACGTTCATTCAGCTTTCGGCCGTCGCGGCGCTGGAGTCCTGGCCGAACAGCGTCGAGCCAATCGTCAAAGTCTATCAGAAGCGCCGCGATCATCTGATTGACGGCATGAATAAAATAGGCTGGCCAGTAGCCAAGCCCAAAGCGACGATGTATATCTGGGCTCCCCTGCCGGAACCTTTCCGGGAAATGGGATCGCTCGCATTTGCCGAAAAGCTCATCCGTGAGACGGGGGTCGCCGTCGCGCCTGGTGTCGGTTTCGGCGCCGGCGGGGAAGGCTACATTCGGATGTCGCTCGTCACTCACGACAATCGTTTTCACGATGTTCTGCTGCGTTTTAAAAAACTCTTGGCGTCAACGAAGGCAAAGGTATCTTCCAAATGAAACATCCTGTTCGTCTTGGACTCGTCGGTCTCGGCACGGTGGGTACCGGTGTCGTCCAGATGCTTCAAAGAAGCCGTTCGCTCATCGAAGCGAAAGTCGGCGCCCCCGTGAACCTGTCCATGGTCTGCGACAAGCGCGTGGCGATGGCTCATGTCCGCAAGCTGGGTCTTGAAAACATCTTCACCCGGAGCGCGGAGGAAGTCATCCTCAATCCGGACATTGATATTTTTATCGAACTGATCGGCGGCTATGAGCCTGCGCGGACGTTCGTCTTGAAAGCGCTCCACGCCGGCAAGCACGTGGTCACCGCGAACAAGGCGCTACTCGCCAAATACTGGGGCGATGTGTTCGAACATACGCGCATTTACCGGCGTCTTGTCTATTTTGAGGCGTCTGTCGGCGGTGGAATCCCGGTCATCCAAGCTTTGAACGAAGGACTTGCCGGAAACCGCATCTCGAAGATCGTGGGGATATTAAACGGAACCACGAACTATGTGTTAACGCGCATGAGCCAAGCGGGACTGACTTACCCGGCCGCTTTAAAAGAAGCCCAAAAAGCGGGGTTTGCCGAAGCCGACCCTACGTTTGATGTGGAAGGCATCGATGCGGCGCATAAAATAGCGATTCTCGCTTCGATCGCCTCGGGCACGTGGGTGCGGCTCTCGGATGTGGTCACCGAAGGAATTACTCACGTCGATCCCCGGGACATGAGTTTTGTGAAGCGCGAGTTCGGCTATGTGATCAAGCTATTGGGAATCGCCAAGTTGACGGATGAAACGGTGGAAGTGCGGGTGCATCCCGCGCTCATTCCGGAAACCCATCCCTTTGCCAATGTCCAAAACGAATATAACGCGATTGAGATCCATGGCGACGCGGCGGGGGATGTCATGCTTTACGGAAAAGGCGCGGGCCAGATGCCCGCCGCCTCCGCCATCGTTTCCGACGTCACCTATCTAGCGCGGCAAGTCGCGGCCGGCACGGCGGGAAAACTGCCTTATATCTCCGGCGACTATCGCCGTCATTTAAAGGCTATTCCCAAGGATGAAATGATTTCGAGGTTTTACCTCCGGTTTACTGTGTCGGATCATCCTGGGGTCCTGGCCGGCATCTCCGGCATCTTAAGCAAGCTGGGAGTTTCCATCTCCGGAGTCTACCAGCCCGAACACGGGTTTAAGAATATCAGAGGCATCCCGATTATGATACTGACCCACCCCATCCCCGAAGCAACGATTGCGCGCGCACTCAAGGAAATCGCTCGCAAGCCCTATATTCGGGCGAAGACCGTCCTCTTTAGGATCGAAGAGTGAAAGGCATTATCGAACGCTATCGCGCCTACTTGCCCGTCACCGATAAGACCCCCGTTGTCACCTTGCTTGAAGGAGACACACCGCTCATCCCGTCCCGCTGCCTGCCCGAAGTGCTAGGCGTTAAGGTCAAAGTCTATTTTAAGTTTGAAGGCCTCAATCCCACGGGTTCTTTTAAAGATCGTGGAATGACCATGGCGGTGTCCAAGGGGGTGGAGCTCGGTTCCAAAGCGGTGGTGTGTGCGTCGACGTGGAATACCTCCGCGTCGGCCGCCGCCTATGCGGCCCGAGCGGGCATCGCCTGCGTTGTGCTCATTCCCCAGGGGCAGATCGCGTTAGGGAAACTCGCCCAGGCTCTGATCCATGGGGCGCGGGTTATTCCTATCCTAGGCAACTTTGACCGGGCTTTAGCCCTCGTCAAAGAGATCAGCAAAGTCCGGCCCATTCTCATTGTTAATTCCATCAATCCGTACCGCATTGAAGGACAAAAAACCGCCGCTTTTGAGGTCGTCGATGTTCTGGGGGATGCCCCGGATATCCACTGTATTCCCGTGGGCAATGCCGCCAATATCACCGCTTATTGGAAGGGTTATAAGGAATATAAGAAAGAGGGGAAGGCCACGCGTCTTCCGAAGATGTGGGGGTTCCAGGCGAGCGGAGCCGCACCTTTGGTTCGCGGCAAAATCATAGAGGATCCTCAGACTATCGCGACGGCGATCCGCATCGGTAATCCCGCCTCCGGACCGGCGGCGCTGGCAACGCGCGAGGAATCCGGCGGAGCCATCGATGAAGTCAGCGATGATGAAATTCTCGAGGCCTATCAGCTTTTAGCCAATCGCGAAGGCGTTTTCAGCGAGCCCGCCAGCGCCGCCGCGGTGGCCGGGTTGATCAAGTATGCGCGAAAAGGCCTGCTGAAAGCCGGGCAGACCGTGGTATGCACGCTCACAGGGCATGGTCTTAAGGATCCGGATACGGCGACCAAAGTTAAGAATCTTCCGCCACCCGTCAAGCCGGATAAGGATGCGGTGCTCAAGGCGATCGGTCTGTAAGGAGAGCAAACCATGAAAAAACCATTCTTGTTGGCGGGGCTGCTTGTGATGGGGATCGCATGCGGTCCCAAGGAAAAAGTCGCGCGCATTGCCGTGGCCTTGCCGCTGACCGGCGATATCGCGGCTCTTGGGCAGGGACTCGAGCGGGCCTGCGCTTTAGCGATGGAAGAGGAAAATGCCAAAGGTGGCTATCCGGGTTTCAAAGTAGAAATGGCGGCCTTTGATGACCGAAGCGATCCGCGCGAAGCGGTGAGCGTGGCCAACCGCATTGTATCCGACCCTTCGATGGTCGCCGTCGTCGGCCACTTTAATTCAGGCTGTTCCATCCCCGCCTCTCAAGTCTATGCCCGAGCCCATCTCCCGATGATCTCGCCCGCAGCCTCCAATCCCAAACTGACCCTTCAGCAACTCGAACCCGGCTGGGTGTATCCGCGCAGCATCTTCCGGGTGAACACAACGGATGACGTCCAAGGCCCCTACGCGGCCGATTACGCCATGAAAACGCTGAAAGTGAAGCGTGCGGCCATCATCCACGACAAAACAGCCTACGGCCAGGGCGTCGCGGAAGAGTTTAAGAAACGTCTGGAAGCAAAGGGGGGCGTAGCGATGTCTTTTGACGGTGTGAATGTGGCGGATAAAGATTTTAACGCTCTACTCACACGAATTCATGACACCATGCCCCAGATTCTGTACTGGGGCGGGGATTATGCCGGCGGAGGTCTCATCGTTCGCCAAGCCCGAGGCGTTGGCATCAACACGCCGATTATTTTGTCGGAAGCCAACTATGATCCCGAGTATTTACGGGTGGCAGGTCCTGCGGCCGAGGGGACCTACATCACTTTTCTTGGAGCGCCGGCTTCCGTCCTTCCTTCCGCCCAGGCGTTTGTGAAACGGTATCAAGCGCGCTATCCCAATAATGAGCTCAAAGCCTATGATCATTGGGGATTTGAGGCCATGAGCATTGTGATGGATCTCATCCGTCAGGTGGGCCCTGACCGTGAGAAAATTCTGGTGGCTCTCCCGAAGATAAAACACGAAGGCGTGCTGGGTTTCACGCAGTTTGACGAAAAAGGGGACACACTCAACAAGACCATTACCATCTTTCAAGTGAAAGACGGCAAATTCATTCCTCTCAAATGACCCATTCGACTCGCGCATCGCGTTCGCTCAGGGTCATGGTGAGCGGAGTCGAACCATGATCCTTCAACAACTGGTGAACGGCCTGACGCTCGGTTCACTTTACGCCCTGATCGCACTCGGCTATACCATGGTCTATGGCGTCCTCCTCATGATCAATTTCGCGCATTCGGAGATCTTCATGTCGGGGGCCTTTGTGAGCCTGTTCGTTTTTCTGAAGCTTTCCGTGATCATGCCCGGGTGGCAAGCGTTTGTGACGGGCATCGCCGCCGCCTTTCTTTTCTGTGCCGTGCTTGCGGTGGTCATGGAGCGTGTCGCTTACCGTCCCCTCCGGCGTGCTTCACGCTTAGCCCCCTTAATTTCCGCGATCGGAGTGTCAATTCTTCTGCAGAATTCTGTCTTTCTTTGGATTTCTGACCAGTCCCTTGCTTACCCGCAGGCTTTCGAGGTGCGCCATATGCGACTCTTGGGAGCCGACGTGAACACGCTT
>JBGPLV010000024.1:0-12254 GCA_041486625.1 Elusimicrobiota bacterium | reverse complement strand
GACCAGCTCCGATCCCTTTTTGAGTTTCGTTAATGCAGCAGCAAAGCAATCAGCATAGGAAATGCGGCCCTTTGCCTTATATGAAGCGGCGAGAGCCGTCATCTCTTGGTCAGCATCAACAATCCGTAAATGCATTTGGTTCATAAGTCGTGCAATGTCATCACGCTTATCTTTACCCGCTTTCCGTTCAATCACATATAGGACTTCGCCCCAATTGATAACGGAAATCCACAGTTCGCGGTCATGCTCTGAGGCATCTTTGAGTATGTCTCGGACCTTCTGGCCTGACGCCTCGCCTTCAAAAAATGCCAGGAGAGCAAAACTGTCAAGAACCTTATCTTTTTTCAAGGCGATGTTCCTCTCGTTCTTTGTCTTCCAGCCTGAATTCCTGTAATGCTTCCGAGAGCTTGTTTCCTTTGAGAACACCACAAGCGCGGTCGTAGAATTCTGGTGTAGCTGGGTGAATGATGATGTCGCCGTTATGTTCTTCCATGTAGACGCGAGTTCCCTTTTTAAGACCGACTTTCTTCCTGAGCTTGGCAGGGATTACGACCTGCCCTTTGACCGTTACTGTCGACATAGATACTTGCTGATTCATATAAGCCCCCTAGCTGAATTACTGATGTGCTAATGTATACCATACTATTAAAAGTAAGTCAAATAAATAAAGTAGTACTAATAATCAGTATATCCTTATTATCAATTTAGGTACCGCTTGAATGTGCCCCCGAAGAAAACGGGGGGAGGGGGTAGATATGGACGGGTTGGGCCCCTCGCCCCCTGCGCGGTGCCTCCGAAGGACGCGCGGTTGCCTACCGCTGAATTATAGGAAGGGCAACCGCGACGGCAACGAGCAGCAGCGCTGCGAGTAGCGCGGGTTTGGGGGAGGGGGGCCCGCCTAACCCGGCCGCCCCTGCGCGACCGTGGCGGCGGTGGGTGCGAAGCGCCCACCGGCGAGACGGGAGCTGGCCGCCGCCAATGAGCGAAGCGAAGGAATGCTTACCCCTGAGTTGAGCGAATGGCGTGACAGCGAGCGTTGAGCGGATGAGGGCGGCGGAGCCGCCCTGCAACCGCTGAACGTAACATGGGAGCAGGGCCAGACCCCCTGATGTATTGGGGGTTGGCCCGAACCGCCACGTTGAGCGCAGGGGCTTATGCACCGCGCTGAATGAAAGGCTGAACTACCACTGGAGCCGGCCTAGGGGCTGCCGTTAAAGTGCGAGAGCTGCGAAACAAGCGGCGACGATGTTGTGAGGCGAGCGTGCCAAGCCAGGGCCCAGCCGCCTAAAAAGACCACCTTATGCGCGCGCGAGCGCCCCACTTACGACCGTGGGGCCTGTGCGCTATAAGGGAAATGAGGAAGCACAGGCCCGACGGGGCGGGAACGGCTGGGCAGGGGCGATGATGTGGGGCCGCGTCCCCCTTGCGGCCGGGGGACAGCCCCGCGAGGCGTGTGCGGGGCGAGCCGAACAGGCCGCCGAGAGAAGCGAGAGCGGCCTGTCAGTCGGTCGATCGAGCCGGTTCGGCTCTTCGGCCTCAGAGGAAGTAAGTTCTAATGTCAACCAAAAGGCCCCACCAGTTTCGAGCCGCCTTATTTTCTCGCAAGAGGGAGTAGGGCGGCTCGACTGTTGTCCGGAGTTTTTGGGCGGAAATCTTGAGGTTCGAATGGGATTTTTGCAGGGCAGGCACGAGCGCGCGCCAATGGCCACCAAAAACGTAGCAAGGAGGGAAAGGACAGTATGACAAAATGTAATTGTAAAACCTTAGAAGAAATGTCGAAAGAATTAGACAGTCCCTTTATATTTAATCAGTCTAAAAAGACCTTTGAACTCCGTTTAGATGCCTCCAAGCAATTCGCCATGTCGTACTGTACGTTTTGTGGTGGCGACGTCCAAAAATTCCGAATTAAATTCCCTGATGGATGTGAATGTGGCATCGTGCAGAAATGGGCCAACGACCCAAACCTATTCATAAAGCGTGATTCTAGTGAAGGACATTATTATTTTGTTCACCAAAAAGGATTTGCCAAAAGCGGAGATCGTCGAACACCCCTACACTGGTGTCCTGCTTGTGGCAATCACTTAGGGAAAACAGATAATCAGTCGAGAACCGAAATAGAAAAATTCCACGAACAACTTAAAGATGCAAAGACATTAACGCAAGTCGTCCAAATTCTGGGCAAACCGGACGGAGTATTCATTGAAGAGACAACAGACAATTATGTTATTCATAAACCAAGTGGAATTAAAGATTTGGAAGCCAGTAATGTAAATGGCATTACATACCGGCATTTATCTCCCACGGTTCACATATGGGTAACCAAAGTTAGGTCTAAAAGCGGTGAATTATCAATTAATGCCTTTCAGGCAAAAGTAAGGAACCCATCCAAATGAACACTCCACATCGGTTTTTCATCTACGCCCGAAAGTCTACCGACGAAGAACACCGGCAGATCAGGTCTATCGACGGCCAACTGCAGGAATTGAGGGAACTCGCGCGTAAGGATTCCTTGAACGTCATTGAAGAACTGATTGAATCTCAAACGGCCAAGCATCCCGGCCGCCCGATTTTTAACGCGATGCTGGATCGTATCGAGCGCGGTGAAGCGGATGGAATTCTCGCGTGGCATCCCGATCGCCTAGCGCGTAACTCGGTGGATGGCGGCCGGGTTATCTATTTGGTTGATATAGGAAAACTGTCCGCGCTTAGTTTTCCTACCTTTTGGTTTGAACCCACGCCGCAGGGCAAGTTCATGCTGAATCTCGCCTTTGGTCAGTCCAAATACTATGTCGATAATCTGAGTGAGAATATCCGGCGCGGGTTCCGTACCAAAGCGCGGCGCGGGATCTGGCCCAATGGCGCTCACCTTGGTTATCTGACCGACCCTGCAACCAAGGTGATGAAGCCTGATCCCACTAGAGCGCCATTGATCCGCCGCGCCTTCGATATGTATGCGACCGGCGATCACTCGTTCAAAGAAATTCTGGAGTACTTTGTGGCGAACGGATTTGATACTCGGCGCGGCGTCGGCAAGCTTAGTCTCGCCAATGTGCAATACATCCTCACCAACCCCATTTACTACGGCCTTGTCCGGTGGGAGGGCGAGGACTTTGAAGGCATCCATGAGCCGTTAATCTCTAAAGACCTGTTCAACCGCGTTCAGGCCATGATGACTGAGCGGTCGTCCGGCACGGCCAACAAGCGCCGCAACTTGAAGCCATTCATTTTCCGTGGAGTCTTTAAGTGCGGGGTTTGCGGCGCCGGCGTGACGGCGACACTGCAAAAAGGTCATATCTATTATCACTGCGGACGGTCTAAAGGGTTCTGTATTGAGAAGTATGTCCGCGAGGAGTCGGTTAAGGATCAAACGATGGGAGAACTAAACCAGTTTGTCCTCCCGGAGGGGTGGGCGGACAACGTCATCAACGAACTGAGAAAAGAGCAAGCCGCGGCAATCGAAGCGTCAGATGCGGCCGCCCGCGCCACCCAAGCTCAGATCACGGACCTGGAAAAGACCATCGAGCGGCTGTTGGATACCTACCTGGCAGGGGATGTCAGCCGCGAGGAATACAATAGGAAGCGGACTGATTTGATGGGTTTAAAGCTCGATTTAAAGGAGAGTCTTGGGCGGCGCGGACTGGCCGCTCATAAAGGATTCGAACCTGCAATAGATTTCTTGAATTGGTCAAAAGAACTAAATAAAGACGTTTTTGGTGGCCATTGGCGCGCGCTCGTTCCGGCCCTGAAAAAATCCCATTCGAACCTCAAGATTTCCGCCCAAAAACTCCGGACAACAGTCGAGCCGCCCTACTCCCTCTTGCGAGAAAATAAGGCGGCTCGAAACTGGTGGAGCTGCCGGGAATTGCACCCGGGTCCAAGATTAGCCTAGCGGTGTCCCTACAAGCATAGTCCGCTTTTTGATCTCGCCCATGCGCTGATTGCGGACTCTCTACGCAAGTGCCAGCCTTGCTGCATTTCGGTCATCGCCCCGAAGGCGCGCGACGATTTCCTATCCTGCATCATGACACTTGACCCTCACATCACAGGCGAATGCAAGGCAAGCGGTCGCCGGGTTTAGTGGCGACACCCTTACGGTTTTAGGCCGCGAGGGGCATGGGCATTTGGGCGAACCCAAAGTGCCGCATGGGCATGTTCATGCCGTTTGTGTTTTGGTCGCCTTTTTACGTGGATTCGACCAACCACGGCTTGCGACGATCCACTCCGTCCAACCCTGTCGATCCTATTCAGCCCCAAATCAAAGATCCGTCAACAAATTATACCTTAGAAATCAGGCCGGGCCCGGTCCCGGAACACGTTGAGACTGTAGTCTCTGACATTGTCTTGGAATTTGACCCAGGACAAACCGGTACTATCTTCCACCGAATCGACAATGGATTTGCCCAGGATCAAGTTCCGGACCAACGCCTGCACGGCATTCACGGAGTGCTTCTCATAGAGGTACTCGATCGCGAGGTAATACTGGGGATAGGCGGTTCCCATAGAGGGGCCGTCCAAATCGTACAGGAGCGCCTGCACCTGGGACCGTCTGAATTGTTGGGCGGCCTGCTTGACGCGGTCTTTTCCCTCTTCGGAGACATACTGAGCCAGCCCTTCCTGGACCCAATGGGGGATCTTCATCGAGGCCTCTCCGCCGACCGCGTCATTGAGCACGGCGTGCGTCATCTCGTGATAAAAGATCTTGTCAAAATCCCCGCCACACGACGGGCGGGGAGTGCCTGGCGTGTGGCACTCCACGGGGTCTGTGGCGGTGGCGTCCAAGTTGATCACCAGTTCCTGAGCGAAATGTTTGCCATTTTGTAAGAGGCGGACATACGCGAGGACATTTTCAATCCCGGCCGGAGCGCCGTCCTCAAACAGGATGATCAACGGGGATTCAAATCCTTCCCGGTACTGCAAGAGCCCGAGGCGCGCGGAAACTTCCACATGCGCCTGGCGCGCGAGCAGCCTGACCCGGTCGAACTGGGCGGCAAACTCCTCCTGGTGGCGGCCGGTGTAGTCTTTTTCGAGCGCCGCTGGGTAGCGCGCCTGTACAGAAGGGCAAAAGACGAACAGAATGAAAGCCGCTTGAGAAAACCGCATGCCCCAGTATGCTCTGTCTGGTTGCCTGGTTCAAGCGAATTATGCTTTCATTCGACGAAGCTTATGTGTCGAATGCTGGGAATCATCGGAACGCCTCCCCTTCCGGTCCAGGATGCCTTGAAGGCGTTTTACCCCTTATGCACTCAAGGGTGCGTAAAAAAAGGCATGAGCCCCGGCCATCTTGACGGATGGGGAGTGTCCGGCTTCAGCGCCGACCGGGCCGTGTATTTTGCTCGCCGGGCGGATCCCGCCAGCCAATGTGAGAATGAGTATACGCAGGCCGGCGAACGGGCGCTGAAATCCCGCGCCCCCATTGTGATCGCTCACTTTCGTAAGGCCGCCTCCGCCACTGTGGCTTCCGCCACTAAGACTTTGGCGGACGCCAACGCCTCAGTGGCGTCGGCGGACCCGCCTAGACGTAGTGGCGGGGGATCGGCGGTCGACATTTCCAATACCCACCCTTTCCATCATGCGGACTGGGTGTTCGCTCACAATGGAACGATCTACGGTGCTACGGTGTCCTTCCCGCTGTATGACGCTCGACCGCTGGGGCAGACCGATAGCGAGCGTTTCTTCCTCTGGATTTGGGAACAGATTCATGTGGGAATGGACCCCACGGCGGCCCTGGCGGCCTTATTAAAGAAATCACGGGGCGAGCTCGTCTTTACCTCCCTGAATTTTTTGATGAGTGACGGGAAACACCTCTGGGCCTACCGGGATTTCGGGGACAAGCGGCTGGAAAAAGAGGAAACCGTCGCGGACCGGGAGAAATACTACACGTTATATTCAAGCACGGTCGGCAACACCGCAGTCGCTTGCTCGGAACCTCTACCGGAACTCTCTACGGTCTGGAAACCGATGGCCCAGCGAACGCTGGCGGTCTTTAGTTTAAAATCTACTGCACCCCAACTAATTCAGATCTAATCAGGGTGAGGCTTAATCCAGGTCCAGATCGCGGAGAGGTTTCTCGACTTTTCCGCCTTCTTTATTAATCTGGTCCACGTTCTGGCGAAAAAGCTTATCGGCCATTTCCTTCTTCTTTTGCATTTGCGTAGTGGTTTTCTCGAAGAGTGTTTTCCTGTTTTCCTTTTCCGTTTCGAGTTTCTTCAGCGTGGCTCCCAACCGGTCGGCGGGCTGAGCCGCTTCGGAAGAGGTATTTGCGCCTTCCGCCTCCGAATAAGTCCAAGTGGTTTCGGGACCGCCTTCGTGAGAATTAATCCAGCGGGCCAGCACAAAAAGAAAATCGGAAAGACGGTTGAGATAAACAATCACCGTCTTGTCGACGCGCTCTTCGCGCGCGAGTCCCACGACGTGCCGTTCGGCCCGCCGGCTGATCGCCCGGGCTAAATGGGCGAAGGTCGAGCAGGGCGCGCCCTGGGGAAGGATGAAGTTTTTGAGGGGCTTGAGACCCGCTTCCATGTGATCGATCGCGTCCTCCAGAGCCTGAATACGTTTGGAGGGCAGATCGGCACGCCTTTTCGGATCAGAGGGAGGCGTTGCCAGGAGGGTTCCAATAATAAGCAGATCGCTTTGAATGCCCGTTAACCAGGCGTGTGCCGCCTGAGCCGCCGTGGGAAGATGCGCCAAAACAACTCCGATCGCGGCGTTTGTCTCATCCACCGTCCCGTAGGTTTCGATGCGCCGCGAATCCTTCCCGACCCGAACGTTTCCCAAAAGACCCGTATTCCCGTCATCGCCTGTTTTGGTGTAGATTTTCATAGAATGTCGCCATGCGGCGGCCGTTGATCGTGATTTTTATGGTCGGAGCCGGAACCTTGGTGGCGTTTTGGCTGCTTCTTCAAACCCCCGGATCCCTCAGCGAGGCCCTGTCGCATCCCTTTCAGGCCCTCTTAGGGACCCAAAAGCAACTGAACTCCACGCTTCTGGAAGTATCTGAAACCGCCGAACCGGTCCGCGCCGCAGGCCGCCGCCTGTTGCAGCCCTTGGGCGTCGTGCGCCTAGTGCGGATCTATAACGCTCCAGATACCGACTCTTCAAAAAAACGCTAGCTCCGGACCAGAGCAAAAAAATGGTCTTCGTACTCGGTATAGAGTCCCGTCTGCTTGAGCATCTCCGCCAGTTGAGGGATGCGTGAGCGATCGGCCTGAGCCTGCTGAAAAAGCTTTTCAATTTCAAACCGATCCCGTGTGTCGCGCCGCTTCTCCGGATTAAAAAGACCCCTCTCGTCGAGTTCCCGGATGTTGACCGGAAAAGAACGCAGGCTCATGTCGACAATAAACTTCATCACCGAAAGGGACCACTGGGCATCAGGGCCCTCGAGGAGCGCAGTTCTCGGCGCGTCTTCCTGTTCCATCACCTTTTGCGTCCGGTCGGCGACTTCCGGAAGCGAAGCGTGCTCGAGAGACGTGTTTTTTAGATCGTTGCGAAAGCTGTACTCCAGTCCTTTGAGCGCCTCCCCATAGGTCTTTTCGATCTGTTCGCGATAGGCTTCCGCTTCTTCCCCGAAACCTTCGAAGCGGTTCTTCCAGAAGTCAGGCGTCAGGATTTTGGGGCGCTCGGCCGTGACTTCGCCGGCCCGCAGGCGGCAGTGATCAGGCTGGCCGGGAACGACCGAAAGGAGAATGTAGCGCATCGAGGTCGTTCCAAAGGTTGCCATGGCGTGTCTCGGCGGTTTGATGATCCGCGTCCGTTTCAAAGCCTCTATGAAATAAGGTTCGTGTTGCATGTCTCTATTTTACCTCATTTAGGCCTCTTGACCGGAAATCGGGGATGTGCTATTGTGTGCCCAGCACGAAGTTGTGCTGGCGAAGTTCCAATGAAGGCGACAGGTCGAAGGTTTGACCGGTCGCCATTTTTTTCGCCACAATGTCGGAGAGGTCATGAAAAAAATTGAATGCTATATCCGAGAAACCGATGTTCCCGTCCTGGTGGAGGCTTTGGCCAAAACCGGTGTGGGAGGGGTCACCGTTTATCCCGTGCAAGGGTTTGGCAAGCAGCGGAGCAAGGGACAAGGTACCCTCATGCCCAAGATGAAAGTGGAAGTGTTCACCCTCGATATCGAAACGGAATATGTGCTGGGGACCATTTTAGACGTGACGCGCCAGGGGAAGTTTGGGGACGGCAAAATCGCCATCCTTCCCGTGGATGACATCATTCGAATACGGACAGGAGAAAAAGGGGCTAAAGCCGTATTTTAGGTGCCAGGATTAAATCCTGGCACCTATAAGGGGCGGCACGAGGACGTGCCGGCATATCGAACGAAGGCGTTCGCTAGGTTGGTGGCGGACGCCCGCTTTTTTTCATAAATAAAAAGGAGGACTCAAATGAGAAGTAAGACGTGGACAAAGAAATTCGTTGTACAAGGATTAATCTGTGCCGTCGGCGTGGGTACGGCATATGCCGATGCTCCGGCGGCCAAATGGTATGACACGCTGTCTCTCAGTGGGTACGTGGAGGGTTCCTACGTCAATAACCTGAACAACCCCAGTACCAGGACAAACGGGGCACGCATCTTCGATGTGGAGTCGAATAGCTTCAACCAGAACGCTTACCACCTTCAGGCGGCTAAAGCGATGGGCGATGATGGCTACGGCTTCACAGCGAAAATGCACGCGGGTCGTGATGCGCGGATCATTAAATCCGCCGGCACCGCAGGGGCCACGGACTTCGATGTCCAGGAAGCTTACTTGACAGTCGCCACGCCGAGCTTGAAAGCGCTGACGTGGTCGGCGGGAAAGTTTGTGACACTCGAAGGTCTCGAAGTCATCGAGTCGCCATCGAATCCGAACTTTTCGGAAGGACTTCTCTTCGGGTTTGCGGAGCCGTTCACTCACACGGGCGTGAAGGCAAACTACGGCTTCAACGACAAGGTCAACGCGACTCTTGGCGTGGTCAATGGATGGGATACGGAAGCGGATGCGAACGACGGCAAAACGATCATCTGGCAAGTCGCCACGACGCCGATGAAGATGGTGAGTTGGAGCCTTCAAGGCAGCTACGGCCCGGAAGCGAGCACAGACAACCAATCGAAGCGGACCTCTGTGGATACGCTCCTGGGCGTCATGCCGACGGATAAGCTCAGCTTGTGGCTGCAGGGAAATTGGGGCCAGGACACCAAGGTGACCCGTGCGGGCGGTGCGACGTCGACTGACAATGTCGCCGCCTACCCGGTCGCTGTGGGACCTTCGACGGTTCGTTGGAGCGGCGTGGGGGTGTGGGCGCAGTATGCTTGCAATTCCTGGCTGACCGAAGCCCTGCGCTTTGAAGCCTTCAACGACCAGGGTGGTGCTAATCGTTTGGGAACGGGCCTGAATAACACCATGAAGGAAATCACCTGGACCAATAAATTCCAGATCGCGAAGAACGTCTTCACGCGCTTGGAATACCGCCACGATTGGTCCAACCAGGGTGTGTTCGCTTTACACAATCCCGGTCAAACGGGTACCAACCAGAACACCATCAGTGCTGACTATTACGTGACGTTCTAAGGGGAGGCCATCATGAAGCGTTTACTTGTTTGTGTCATCGCGTTGGCGGTGTTGAAATTACCGGCGCATGCCGGGACGCAGCCCGCCAATCCGGCGCCGGAAAACAGCGTAGCCATCCCTGAAAATCCCGAGGCCCGAAGGGCCTACAAGATCAGTGTCTTGGAACGAGACATTGCCGAGGATAAGGCGACTATCGCCAATCCAGGCAGCGGCAAGCAACTGGAAATTCAGGAGCGGGTACGCATCGCCAAGAAAAACCTGAAGCTGAATCAGGAAATACTTGCAAAAATCAAGAATGGAGCGGACATGGAAGTGTATTTCTGCTCGATGTGCGGTCGGGAATATATGAAGTCGGGCACCTGTCCCCATTGTCACGGGCCCTTGACGTCGTTATTCTTGCCGGGAGCGAAGCGGCCGCCTCTGGTGCCGCAAAACTAACGCACAAGTCGCAAAAAAATATGAGCGGGCCGCATCCCCTTTGGCGGCCCGCTCTTTTTTTTGCATCATAAGGTTTATGAAAAGGGTTTCATTAACGGCTGTCTTGTTGCTGGCTGGGTCACTGGCTTGGGCAGAGGACCACATGCACATGACGGGGATGTATGGCTCTTATCCCATGACGCGAGAGGCGTCGGGCACCAGCTGGCAGCCGGATTCTTCGCGTCATGAAGGACTGCATGTGATGGCCGGGGACTGGATGTTGATGTTCCATGGCTTTGTGAACGGAATCTATGACCATCAGTCGGGGCCTCGCGGTTTCAATAAATTCTTTTCAACCAGCATGTTCATGACCATGGCCCAGCGGCCGCTTGGGCCAGGGACGCTCGGTTTACGCAGTATGCTTTCTCTCGACCCCATGATGGGATCGGATGGTTATCCCGAACTCCTGCAGACCGGGGAATCAGCCAATGGACAAACACCGCTCATTGACCGACAGCATCCGCACGATCTGTTTATGGAACTGGCGGCGACCTACAGCGTGCCCATCGAAGACGATCAATCGGTCTACGCGTACTTTGGTCTTCCCGGGGAGCCGGCTCTAGGGCCCGCGACGTTTATGCACCGATTCTCAGGTGTCGACAACCCGATGGCTCCGATAACGCATCATTGGCTCGACTCCACCCATATCACTTATGGCGTGGCTACGGTGGGCTACGTCTGGGATCGACTGAAGTTGGAAGGCTCGACATTTAAAGGTAGAGAACCCGATCAATACCGCTGGGATATTGAGAACCCGAAGTTTGACTCGTATTCGGGACGGCTCTCCTTTAACCCTGACGAAAACTGGTCCATGCAGACGAGCATGGGCTATCTGGTGAGCCCCGAGGAACTTGAACCGGAGAATAATCAACACCGCCTGACGGGCTCCATCACCTATAACAAGCCGCTTCGGGACGCGAACTGGGGAACCACCCTGGCTTGGGGCCAGGATAACAACACCAGTAGTGGACATCGCCTAGATGCCTGGCTTCTGGAGTCGGCCATCGTGTTCTCCCACAAGCATACGGTGTTCGCTCGCGCCGAGCGCGTGCAAAAGGATGATTTGTTTCTGCCGGAGGATCCGATGGCCGGACAGGCCTTTACCATTGGAGAAGGAACCGTGGGCTATATCCGCGACTTCGCGGCAGGCGCGCGCGCGGTTTTCGGAGTCGGCGGCTTAGGCACGATCGATTTCGTGCCCAGTGCGCTTGAAAGCACCTACGGCAAGAAAAATCCGTTGTCCTTCATGTTATTTGTTCGCGCAAAACTCATCTAACAGGAACCGCTCTTTTTTGCGGCGTTGCACCGACTGAAAAGTTTTGTAAACTTTTAAACAGATGATCGCCTTCGACAAGGACACCTGTTCCGACTTCGAGACGGCGCTTTCCAAAGAATGGCTTGAGACCAACGGCCTTGGGGGGTTTTCTTCGTCTACGCTCATCGGCTGCAACACCCGGCGCTACCACGGAATCTTAGTCGCCGCCACCCGGCCTCCCGCCGGCCGCATGATGCTCGTCAACGCCTTCGAAGAGTGGGTGGTCTTGGGCGACACGCGCTACAACCTTTCCTGCCATCAGTACCCCGGGGTGGTTCATCCCCGAGGCCACGAAAATTTAATCGGATTCCGCCTCGATCCATGGCCCATCTGGAGCTATCGCCTCGGGCCGATGGTTTTGGAAAAATCACTCACCATGATTCACGGGCAGAACACCGTGATTCTGACCTATAAAATCCGCAAGGAGGCCGAGGGTGCGGAACTGGTCTTAAGACCGCTCATGACGGGGCGCGATTTCCACGCGATGCATAAAGAAAACAACGACCTCCACGCCCAAGCGGACATTCACAACGGAGTCTGCGCTTTAAGCCCCTACCCCGGATTACCCACGGTATTTTTTCATCATAACGCGAAAGAATATGCCGCCGGTTTTAACTGGTACCGGCAAATGGAATATGCGCGGGAAGAAGAGCGGGGGCTGGATTTTCACGAAGATGCCTGGTCCCCCGGAGAATTCCGCTACTCTTTTTCAGGCGGGCAAGACGCGGTGATGGTCGTGACCACCGAAGGCGCCGGGTATTTTGATTCCACCTTTCTTTTGAATGCGGAACGCAAAAGGCGACAAACCCTTTTGTCCGGCTGGGAAGCCTCCGATGACGTGACGCACCATTTGATTCTGGCGGCGGATCAGTTTCTTGTGGGGAAAAGTTTAATCGCCGGCTATCCCTGGTTCG
>JBGPLV010000023.1:0-12301 GCA_041486625.1 Elusimicrobiota bacterium | reverse complement strand
CTGCCTTTTGACGCGCTGCTCCGGCTGGGCTTGTTCGTAAGACACGAGGACCTTCACGTCCGGATCGACGTAATAATGCACAGTGTTAGGGCTTTGCAGGCCGCCATCTTGTTCCGGCAGCCAATTTTCGACGCAACTCCGGAGCAGTCCGGGCACGATAGCGTCTTTCAGCGCTTCAACCTGCCGGAGCCTTTCGTCGGGGGCCTCCGCGGCCGGCACCGCCTTCTCCACTTTGATCCGGATTTCTTTCTAACGTATCTCGCCTATTTGGAGCTGGATATGATGGACGCCCGGAGCAAGTCCCCCGGGCACATAGTCGTCCAACATCATGCATCCCTCCCAGGATCCTTTGACCGGAAGGCCCACGGGCCCTCTAAAAGGGGCGTCGGTCCGTCTAAACGGGCGGCCGTCGACAAGGAGTTGTGAAACCTTCATTTTGTCCAAAAGCGGGGTGCTCGTAAAACCTTCATTGGTGACTTGTACCCAAAGCTGCGTCCGAGAAGGGCTGGGGTGGTCCAGTCCAAGGTATTTCACGTTGACCGAGAGCTCTTCCGCATTCACCGACGGCAGGCAACAACCCGCCAGGAAGACCACCCACAAGAACTTCATGGTCATTTGTGGATGACGCTCACCGAGCCGTTACTTTCCAAAACAGCCTCCTGCACGTCCTCCAGATTGTGAATTCCCTGACGCCGGAGGATTGTTTTCAGCTCGTGCAGGTTCAAGAGTTCCTTTTCCAGGTTTTGCTGAAGGATTTCTCCGTGATGAATCAACAATCGCGGCTGTCCTTGAATCCAGGCTTCCCATCGTTTTGATTTAAAGGTCAGGTAGTCGATAAGAACGCTCAACAAAATAATCACGAAAGCCAAAATCAAGCCTGCCGCAATCGAATTGTCTCCTCCATTCATCGCGTTTTGAACGGCGTTACTGATCAGAAGGATGGCCACAAACTCCCCGGTCCCCATCTGGCCAATTTGGCGCTTACCGCCTAGTCGGAGCAGCAACAGAACGACAATGTAGACCATGGAACCCCGCAAGAGGAAGTGCCACGCGGGATAGGAGAGATGCCAGAGGACGCTCATGTCAGGAATTTAATGATTATTCGCGGTGATTATCAACAGTAACGATCGTGTAATATGGCGGTAACAATAGCTTGGTAGACTTTTGGCATAAGCCATGTACGAGATCGAACTGCAGACCATTCGTTTTTCAAACGGCAAAAAGTACCATTTTCCGGTGGAAGTGGCCGAAGCCATCGATTTTGATGAAGCCATTGTTGTTCGCTTGGCCGAAAGTCACCCGATGACCACCCAGAATATAGTCGGTCTGGATCATCAAGGGAATCTCCTCTGGAACATGCCTGCCCCGAGATCCTTTTCTCCCCAAAACCCCTATGTTTGTTTGTACCGGAAAGGGGATTATGTCGAAGTCCTGAATTGGGATGGGCACATTGTGACTCTCCTTCCGAAGCAAGGCGTTATCGTGGCCGAAGATTTCTACTCCGGAGGGGGTGGACACAGCCGTCGCGCGCCCTCTCCGCGCCGCTGGCTCTAGCGCTGCAGCGCCGCGGCGTCCGAGCGAAGCCAGTCCTTATAGGTAGATGTGGCCCCCCCCTTCGCGGGATCTAGGATCCCGGCATGCACTCCGAGTTTAGCCAGAGCGGTCCTGAAACCGTTAGAGACGGACCCCACGCGTCCCGCCAGTTCGCTGATGAAAGACATGTAGCCCAGGAAATCGATATCAAACTCTCCCGCCCTAGGTGTTACAAATCCCCATAAATTCATGATTTCGATGCGCGCTTTATCAAATAAGCGTTTTTGTTCGGTAGACAAGGAACTCTTGGGATCAATGGCATATTCAATGATGATTCCGGCGAATATCTCATCCCCGACCGGCCGCGTTTTGCCGCGATAGAATTCACTCAACATGAGGAGAGCCTGAGATTGGTAGGGGTCCAGTTCAAGTGAGCGGTAGATCAAACGCGCGGAGAGCGCGTTACGGCCTAATTTTTGAAGGGTCGTCGTCGCGGCCTCCGCCAATTCGGGGGCTTTCAAATCCATAATGCGATGACCGCCGGAGTGCCAAGACCAAATAGACATCACTCAGGAATTATAGCAGGCCTCTTGGAGATTTCAGGGGATACCCGGAACGCCCGGAAATGCCTCGCCAGAGCGTCCATCGACAATATCCCTTTTTCCGTGATGAGGCCGGTGAGCCACCGGTTCGGGATTTCCTCAAAGAGCGAGTAAACCAGCTCTACGTTCATCCATTCCTCCTGGGCCCGTTGCGCGCTCTCTTCCAGCACGGCGCCCATCGGTACGACGGAGACAGGGAGGAACTTATTGGTTTCACAGGCGACATAGAAAGGCACTTGTTCCTGGCGCGCGGCCATCGCCAAGGCAAGGGTTCCCACCTTGTTCAGAAAGGACTCTTCCGCGATGCGGTCCACGCCCACGATCACGAGGTCAGCCCGTTTCACATAGGGCGCCGCGGCGGCGTCCAAGACCACCTGCGTGGGGATGCCCTGCTGGCCCAGGTTACGCGCGAGTTCCCGTCCTTCGCAGAACGGACGGGATTCCGTCGCAATTGCACGGATGGACTTTCCCTGCAGGCTCGCCTCGCGCAGGATCCCGGCGACCGTGCTGGAGGAGCTGTGCGTCATCACGGTGCTGTGCGGAGCGAGAAGCTTCTGCCCGTTCCGGGCAATGGCGGCCAGGGCGGTCTGCGTCGATTCCTGGAAGCGGTGGGCCGATTCCTGGATCGCGCGCTGGAGCGCGTCCACGGACCCCCTGTCGCGGGCCGATTCCGTATCGAGAAGAACCCTGTTCACGAGGTTGAAGAGCGAAGACATCATGGGCTGCGCGTCGATGATGGCCTGACCCAACCCGATCAGCTGTTCACGGCAGGCTGCTGCACTGGGCTGTCCCTGCTCGCTGAAAGCCAGGAGACAGCGCGCGGCTTTTTGGGTGATTTCGGTGGCGCCGGAATGAGTGTCTGACTGCACGTCTTTGAGGAGGGTTGCGGCTAAACCTGCGGGGAGAGGGCGCTCCATAACACACCTCCAAGTGGGCCTAGGGTCTGTAGCGATGGCTCTATTATACTCCTCGGCGGGTCTTTTTAGGGGCTAATCTTCTCGACGACGTCAAATTCAGCGCCATAAAGCGTGGTGTTCGTCTTTTTTTTGACCCAGACGACGCGGGCTGATATTTCGAGGGCCCCTTCTTTGAGCAGGCGCAAGCGCACTCGTAACGGGTCGCCTTTGGCGAGAGACTTCGTGCTCGAAAAGCAGACGCCGACGCTCGAGTAATTTACCAGGCGCCCGATGCCGGTCAGGAGATCACCATCCTCATCGTAAATCTCGAGGACGGAGTCGTGCTTGGAGCGGGCCGCCCGGCGTTTTTCTTTTCGCATTTTAGGCGGCGCGCTGACGGCGAGTGGGCTGATGCGGGTCGATGAGGGAGGCCAAGCGTTCGTAGAGCTCCTCGGCTTTGAGCGGCATACGGATCCAGCCCACAAAACCGAGAGGTACGATGGTGGACGCGTCGAGCGTCGCTTCACCGCCCGTCATGACCAACAGTTTTGTCCCCGTTAGGGCCGCCTCATTTTTGACCGATCTCGCGAAGGTGACGCCGTCCATATCGGGCAAATGCATATCGAGAAGCACGATCGGGATAGATCGCCCGGCTTTTTGCTCGCGCCGGAGAAGTTCAAGGGCCGTCTGGCCGCTGGACACGGTCTCACTCGCGAGCGTCCAGTTGCTCAACTCCTGCTGGATGAGCTGGCGGTAGGTTTCGTTTTCACTTACGACCAAGATGCGCGCGCGCGTCCACGGGAGAGACGGTACCTGCACCGTCGGCCCGTGCACATGCCGTTTGTTGAAGGGAACCGTCAGCCAGAACGTCGAACCTTGGCCCGAAGCGCTCTCAAATCCGATCTCACCTCCCATGAGCTCCACGATGCGTTTGGAGATCGCCAGTCCCAGCCCCGTGCCCCCGTAACGCCGCGTGCGCGAGCCATCGCCCTGCCGGAACGCCTCAAAGAGGTGTTTCTGGATATCCTCCGGAATGCCGATCCCACTGTCCGTAATCCGGCAGTGTAGCCAAAGTTGGGACTCGTTTTGTTTGGCCTCGGTCACGCGGATGATGACCTCACCGCGCTCGGTGAATTTGAGCGCGTTACCGATGAGTTGCGTGAGCACCTGTCGCAGCCGGACGGGATCGCCCCGCACGACCGACGGGAGGTCGTTATAAATCAGGCTCACGAGATTTACGCCTTTGGCTTTGGCTTGCTCGTTGAGCATGGTGACGACATCCTCCACGATCTGGCGGACGTTCACCTCCTGGGTTTCCAGGGTAAAGGTCCCCGCTTCGATCTTGGAGAAATCCAGAATGCTCTTCGTCAGATGGGAAAGGCCTTCCGCGGCGCGCCGGACGGTCTCGGTAAAGCGTCGTTGTTCCGGCGAGAGCTCGGTGTCGATCAGAAGAGAGGTCATCCCGATGACGATGCTTAAAGGGGTGCGGAATTCATGACTCATATTGCGGATGAATTCGGACCGAAGACGCGCAGCTTCCACGGCCGCGTCCCGCGAGAGTTCCAGCATGCGTTCGGCCTGTTTGCGCCGGGTGATATCCTCGGAAATGGTCAAAAGGTACGCCGGGTTTCCCGCATCGTCCGGGACCGGGATTTTCTGCGTGTGAACAATCCGTTCTTCCTTGCCCGGGACAATCAAGGCTTCTTCGGAGATATCGGCCATTTTCCCTCCGCCCAAGATCAGGCGGTCTTCTTGCATGGACGCCAGGGCTTCATCTTTGGGGCGCAGGTCGAGCTCGTTCGAATTTAATAATTCTTCGCGCGGGCGGCCGAGCCATTCTTCCGCGGCTTTATTGGCGAGCGTGAACCGGAGGTTCGCCGCCTCCTTGACCAAAATCATGTAGGGGATGCGCTCGATGATCGAATGCAGGAAGGTTTCGGTGCGCAGGGTGGTGCTTTCCGCCTGTCGGCGCTCGGCCGTTTCCCGGCGCAACAGGTTGAAAACCCAAGCCAAGAGGGCCAGGGTGGCCAAGGTGGCGATCACCAGAATGGCTTTTGCACTCAGGGCGAGGGATGACGCATGGCCCCAACGATGATGCAACTGGGCGAATTCTTCCTGTTGGACCTCGGACAGAAGATGTTCCATAGGATCGCGCCTGAAGCTGTCCTCTTCGCTGGCGACCACCCGGGCCGCCGCCTCATAGCCCTGTGATCGGCGAACAGTAATGACGTTGGACAGGTACGTCAAATGGCCGGAGAGTAACCCTCGGAGGGTATCGAACGTTGTCTTTTTCTCGGGATGGATTGCCAGAAGGCTCTCGATCTGCCTCAGCTCGTAAGGGACCACGAGCTTGGCGTAGCGGTAAGGGTCGAGGCGCCCCGCTTCCCCCGTAATCACGTAACCGCGGACGCTCGACTCCGCCGCCTCCATCAGAACTTCGATGTGCTGAAATTTTTCGAGGGCCTGGTGGGCGTGAGCAACAGCCCCGAACGAACGGACAAGCTCGTGCGTGCTCCAGTAGGAGGCGATGCTGATCCAGACCAGGACGCTGACGGCGGCGCCGAACCACAGGGTGATGCTGCGGGATCTCATCACCCCAAGTCTAGACGGAGGACCTCTAGCGGGCAAGGGGAATTTAGACCCAATTTTTGGGATTACCGGACGACGTTCTCCGGGGAAAACGCGTTGAATTTCACAGGAAGGGTCGAGCGGGGGACCACTTTGAGGTAATAAGGGTACACAGTCACATTGACAGCGAAGGTACCCGGAGGTGGGAGTCGTTCCCGGTAGTCCACGACGAGTGAGCCAGGAAGGGGTCGAACCTCGACGATGCTAATGCTGAACTGCTCGGCCGGCCGCGGGCCGGCGAACACCCCGAGGACCATGTCGCGCGTGAAATCGACCTCCGGCGCGGCTTCGTGCGGGCGATGCTCCGACCAGAATTGGATCCACTGGCGGTCGTTGCGAATCACGACCTGGCCGGCGTGGGTGACGGTTGTATCGTTGCCCTGCCATTCTTTGGGCTCGGGGGGAGGAGCCGTCGGAACGAAAACCGGCTGTACTGGAACGGATGGAGGCGTGACCACCGATTTTGGGGGGGTCTTCTTGGGCGCGATCGCTTTTTTCGGGATTCGAACCGGCGTTGTCAGGGGTTTCTTGGGCGTTTTCAGTCGAGGCGCAGGCGGGACCTCGAGCGCGATAGGTGGGGGTTGCTCAACAGGAGCCAGGGTCGGCCGTATTACGGGCTTAGGAACAAGTATATTTCTCGCTTCCCACCCCGCTAGGATCGCGATCAGAAGGAGAACGACGACGGCTATGAATTTGCCGCGCACCTGTCCGGAGGAGGACATTAGGGTTTAGGGGTTTTCGCGCTCTTTTCGGTCAAGATCGTTGTGATCTGCTCCTGTAGGGCGGAGGGTTCAAAAGGTTTGTCCATATAACCGCGTACGTTGGTCGCCGTGTCGAAAACCTCCCGCATTCGGCCCTTTGCCGTCAGGATAATCACAGGGATATTTTTCGTTGCCGGCTGAGAGGCCAGATGGGTGTTCAAGGTCAAACCATCCATTTCAGGCATCATAATATCCAGAATGATCAGATCGGGACGGTCGGCGATGGCGCGCTCAAGACCCTCCCGCCCGTTCTTGGCCTGGAGAATTTCGTGGCTATCCTGCACGGCGATATATTTGACGACTTCAAAAATGTCCTTGTCGTCATCCACCACCAAGATCCGTGCCATCGCACCCTCCTCTATTTCTTCCGCCCATGCCCGGCCTGATCACATTCTATCTCTGCGGAGATGGATCGGCGCAAGGAAATTAAAAGACAAAGGATAGCGTGACAACCTCGAAAAACCTTTCAAGTGCCCGGGCGATCTGGGTGCGCCAGCCAGGTTTTTTCTCATACACCGCATTCGCGTCTACAGGGACACGGTCTGCCCCGTCAAACGGAGGGGAGAAGACCACCTCAGCCTCGGAGTAGGGGGTCGTGGCGGTATGGACAAAGTAATGGGGGACGTTTCGAGGGATGTTGATGCGATCCCCCGGCTTGAGCGGGTATGCCTTTCCATTCATGTACAGGATGCCTCCACCCTGCTTCAGCAAGACCGCTGAATCATGCCATGCGTGATAGTGGGGAATTTCCTGGGTACGCACGCGAACGCGGTGAACGCTGTAGGTCGGTGTGCGCTCAAGGTTGGTAATTTCAATATCCTGATTGGCCGCAAGCGCGACAATGCCTTCGACGATGAACAGAAGGGCAATCGTTAATTTTTTGCCGTTCAAGGCTTGTGGATGTCTTCAGGCAAAACGATGGTTACCTGATTGCCTTCCGAGAAGCGCTTCAGCTCCTCGATGGTTTCGCGGGAAGGGAGCCGGAAGCCGCGCGCGCGGTCTTCCCGCCAGTACACGATTTCGCCGGCGGGGAGGCTTGCCAGGCGGCCTTTGAGAAAAGTCAGGTTCTTGAGCGTTGTTTTCCGCGCGCGGATGGTTTCCTCGCTTCGGACGGTGCTTGTCCCTTCAAGAACCGAGAATGACCAATTGGCCCCGTTCTTCCAGCTATAGAGCTCAAAGCCGATAGGCGGATCGGCCGCCTGGACATTTGGCGTTGTCAGCCTGGACAACCCAAGAAATACACCGAGCGAAAGGGTACCTAGCGAAACGCGAAGCATTCGATCAAGGGTTGCAACGGGCATTGGGAGTTTAGTATCCGACATCCAAGTGGGGTTATTTTGCATCTTTTTGGGTTCAGGTGTCTTCCTCTACGGTACAATGCCACCCATGCTTCAAGAGAACGCCACGCAGGTCGTCGTTTTGGGCGGTGGCGCCGCCGGTTTTTTTGCCGCCATCGCCTGCGGTGAGCACAATCCGGCTGGCCGGGTTAGATTGCTTGAACGAACGTCCCAGGTGCTGGGCAAAGTGAAGATTTCAGGAGGCGGGCGCTGCAATGTGACTCATGCATGCTTTGATCCCGCCCGGCTTGTCACGTTCTATCCTCGGGGAGGTCCCGCGCTGCGCGGACCTTTCTCCCGCTTTCAGCCTCAGGATACGATCGACTGGTTCCAGTCCCGCGGGGTGCCGCTGAAGACGGAAGAAGACGGCCGCGTTTTCCCCGTATCGGACAGTTCTCAGACCATTGTTGATTGTTTGCTCAAAGAAGCCCGCCGCTTTGGCGTGACGATCCAAACCCAAGCGCTCGTCAAGTCCATTGAACGGAAGGAGTCGGCTCGGGGGACCCACTTTGAGCTCCACATGGACTCAGGAGAAGTGGTGCATGCCGACCGACTTATCTTGGCTACCGGCAGCAATCCCCAGGGGTGGGCCTGGGCGCGTGCTTTGGGGCACCAGCTCGAAACACCAGTTCCTTCTCTTTTTACCTTCACGATCAAAGACGCTCGCCTTGACGGGCTCGCCGGAGTGGCCGTCCCAAAGGTGACTGTCGGCATCGAGGGAACGAAACTCTCTCAGAGCGGAGCGCTCCTTGTGACACACTGGGGATTAAGCGGCCCGGCGGTGTTGAAGCTTTCCGCATGGGGCGCCCGCGCGCTCCACGATTTCAACTATCAGGTCCGACTGCGCGTGAATTGGCTTCCAGAGTTGCGGCCGGAAGAGCTGCTGGAACGGCTTCATCAACTCCGCAGCACCCAAAAGCTGAAAAAAGCCCCGGGAGATTACTCCTTTGGACTTCCGCGGCGTTTGTGGGTACGTTTGGCGGCGGTTTCAGGCGTTCTGGCCAATAAGCGTTGGACCGAAATCTCCAATGAAAATCTCAAGTCTCTGGCCCAACAACTCCAGAATGGACTATATCCGATCAGCGGGAAAAGCGTCTTCAAGGAAGAATTTGTGACCTGCGGCGGCGTGCGCCTGGATGAGGTCGATTTTCGCACGATGGAGAGTAAGCGCTGTTCGGGATTATATTTTGCGGGGGAAATTCTGGATATTGACGGTGTGACGGGAGGATTTAACTTTCAGAGCGCCTGGACGACGGGTTGGCTGGCCGGCCGCGCCGCCTCCTTACTTTGATTTTTCGAGCGTGGTCGGAGGAGGTTTTTCTCCGGGAGAGAGGATTTGGCCCCGGTTCGTTGGCGGCTTGAATTTGAGCACTCGTTGACGCGGCTGCCGCCGCTTGTGCGCGCTCCCGGAGCATGGGTAGCGCACGTCCAGGGCGCCATCGCTGCAGAGCACGCGTCCGCTGCTGGAATCGCAGCCCGCCACCCCTCCATGCCCGGCGCAACGTGGTTTTTCGGCACAAATCGGACCGGCACCAAAAAGGAGCGCCATCCCCAGCCACGCCATGAGACTCCTGCCAGTAAAAATTTTCATAGGCACGGACAGGTAGATTTCTAGGTTTGGTTTGGGAGGGTTGTCGGGCGCGGGGAAGGCGAGGATCGCGTAAAATCGCCTGTGGTGATGACGGAGTCATGGGCGGGATAGGAGCGTTCGAATGCCGGGGTTCCGAGCAGCTCAAGAATTTGAGCCAGCAGCTCTTCACGGTCGCAAGGCTTTTGAAGGTAAGTCAGTACCCCGAATTGGAGCAGATGCTTTTTGGCTTGCGAGTCTGTAGAGCTTGTCAAAATCAGGACCGGTATATCGCGCGTGATCAGGGATCGCCTTAGATTCTTCAAGACAAAATGGGCACCCCCAGCGGGAAAAAGCAATTCCAAAATAATGAGATCGGGTTTGTAGCGCAACGCTTTTTGAACCCCCAGCATCCCATCGGGCGCGTCCAACACCTCAAAACCGCAAAAACAGAGGGTTCTCTCCAACGATTTCACCAGAGCAAGATCCTCATCGATGACTAAAATCTTCTTCCCCACGCGCCAGGGTTAACAGGAATTCACAGATTCTGCAATGCCCAAATTCAAGATCTGACCCCTTGACGCGGACTTTTTTACTCGCCGAGGATGTGGACCACGATCGTCCTGTCGCGGGCGCGGTTGTCAAAGTCGACGAGCACGATCTGCTGCCAGGTGCCGAGCGTGAGCTTGCCTTTGTGGAGCGGAACCGTCAGGGAAGGTCCTATGAGCGAGTGCCGCATGTGGGCGAACCCATTATCATCACCCCAGGTAGCGTCATGATGGTATCGCTTATCGGAAGGCGCCCAGCGTTCGGCGGTTTCTTTGAGGTCCTTCACGAGGTTCGGTTCGAATTCCATCGTGGTGACGGAAGCCGTGGAACCTGGCACGAAAACGGTGACCAATCCGTCCTTAATTTTGGACGCCTTCACCTGGTCAAGCACCTGCGGGGTGATGTCCCGCGTGTCGGTCCACCCCTCGGTTGAAAGATTAATTTCAGCGTTAAAGGCTTTCATGAGAGGAATTATTTTGCATCTTTTTTGGCATGGGTGTCTTCTTCTAGGTTTTGGGCCGGAACCCGATGCGCGAAGGGGGTTTCTTAGGATCGATCAGCTGCTTTATGGCGTTGAAAATAGCCTGAATCTTGATGTCGTGCGTGTCCACTCGTTCCTCCAATTCGCCGAGTTTAGTGGCAAGGTCTTGCCGTCGAATTAGGGTCTCCTTTAGTTGTGAGAAAACCCTCATGATGGCGATATTGACCTGGATGGCCCGCTCGCTTTTTAGGACAGAAGAAAGCATGGCTACACCTTGTTCGGTGAAGGCATAAGGTAGGTAACGCCGACCACCGTAGCTGGAACTTGAGGTGCCAAATTGGCACCTCAAGAATTCTGCTTCCTGGGCTGTTAACTGGAACATAAAATCTTCGGGAAAACGCGCCGCATTGCGCCGAACAGCGCGGTTTAACGCCTTGGTTTCAACCCCGTAGAGCTCTGCCAAGTCTCTGTCCAACATAACCTTGCGTTCCCGAATGAGGTAAATCTTCGACTCAACAAACTCTTTGACGATCAGTTTCATATTGGACTCTCCACCGGACGCCGCGGGTTATCTTTTGTCTGCTTGGTCATGATTTCGCCCGCTTTGCGTGCCCGCTCTGAAAACCCTTCAAGGTCAATAAGACGGTTGAGAAGACCCCAACCGTAGCGGGCAAATCCTTCCTCTATGATCTCTCTCAAATCTCGATAGAGCAGATTGGGTTTGTCGGCGTGCTGCTGCAGCTGTTGTTCGGCCCATCCAGGCCAGAACAGATCACAACATGAGCAACTGTAGTCTTCGGCGGAGGGTTTAATCTCTCTAAACGATTTTTCTTGCATCGGAATGGCTCCTTTCTAGTTGGGGGTGACATCCCTTAGAGGAAATAAGCCGAAAAATATTCGCAAATTTTTTTTAAGAAAGCGCGAATATTTTGGCCACTTTCCCATCTAAGGAAGTGGAAGGAGGCTGCTATGAAAACAATAACGCTAGAATGGGCGCGTCGATTCGTGGCGCTGGGAGGCGGCGGTCGGGTATGGCCTCGGTATGATCTGCCAGACTCGCTTGAAATGGATTTTCTGGAAGTTCTGGGCGACTATTGGAAAGACCGCGCCGAACGCTCTGTCGAGAAATGGGATCCTGGCCGGAATTAGCCAATGTCCAAGAGGAGTAACGCCGTTACTCCGATGTTACTCTGAACGTTACCCTCTTGCGCCCATGCCTGAATTCGAGATCTGACCCCTAATCTGACAAAAAACAGCCCTCGATTGCTCAAGGGCTGTTTTCGGTTTAAGAGGAATGGATTACTGGCAGCTGCAGTTGACGTTGGTCGTGAATGTCGCGGTCCCGATCACGATTTGACACGTAAGCGAACCCGTACAGTTCTGCGGCTTGCAATGATGAGGGTTGCCTTGTGTGCACGAGCCGGAGATTTGCGTAGAACCGGCAGGGCATACAGCCGTGCATGTAGTCGCGGCCTGGACCATGTCCGTCAGGAAAAAAGCAGTTACACCAACAATCACACTTCCGAATATGGCGACGATCGCTCTTTTCATCAGTTTCTCCTTTAGTTTCGGCGGCTGCTTAGCTACAACCGCTTGTCGTTCCACAGGTATCACATTTGAGACAGGTGCCGTTGCGGACCATCGTGAATTGTCCGCAATCGCGGCAGGGGTCGCCTTCGTAGCCTTTGAGCTTCGCCTGGCGGGCTTTTTCCGCCGCCGATGGCTGGCCGGGTTGGACCTTAAAACCGATCGCAGGAACCGCTTGCGGAGAAACCTGCGGAGCGGCCGGCGGCGCCATGGGAGCCTGATTCTTGATGGGGAATGTGTCCCCTTGCGGCACCGGCGATGAATGCGCGTTCGACAAATGAGCGGATTTCGGTACGTGGGTCGGCGAAATCGGCGTGGCGTCATTGGCGTCCATCGTGCGCTCTGACACCACTTCTTCCT
>JBGPLV010000022.1:0-12562 GCA_041486625.1 Elusimicrobiota bacterium | reverse complement strand
GTCCTCGCCGCGAAGGGACACCCTGTTTTTACGATCTATCACGTCGATGTGGTCGATTATTTCACGACCATCTACCTTCGTTCTTGGGTGAAGCCTGCATGGACCACGGCGTTTTATCGAGGAGTAAATCGATGGGGGCTGTCTGCAGCCGTTCCGGGTGTGCTTAAGCTCATCTGGGATAAGCAGGAAGCGAGCGTTCGTCACTCCAAGGGTCTAATTGTCCCGTCCCGGAGGATGAAAGAGGTTCTCCTCCAGTGTTATCCGGGCGTGGAGCCATCCCGCATCCACGTGCTTCCGTGGGGAGTGTGGGAAGAGACAGTGTCTGCTGGGGACGTCAAGCGTGAGAAAGAAACGCTTCAAAGAGAGTATCCCATACTTTCTGGGGCCTGGACGCTTCTGACCCTTAGCCGCATCTCTCCTGAGAAAGGACAGGATCGTCTCCTAAAAGCTTTGGCGCTCTGGGAGAAACAAGCCGACTTTCCAAAACAAGGGGTATGTCTTTTTATCGTTGGGGAATCCGCGTATATGATGGGAAAGCGGTATGAAAAAGAACTGAAACGCCTCGCGCAGAAGCTGAAGCGCTGCCGTGTTCACTTCGTCGGATATGCCGCCGGTGCCCGCAAGAAAGCGCTCTTCGATCTCGCCGACCTGTATGTATTTCCTTCCCGGCACGAAAGTTATGGCCTAACGCTTTTAGAGGCGCTACGCCAAGGCAAGCCTGTTCTGGCCACGCCGAGCTATGGCGCTCAAGAGGTTTTTAAGCCGGATTTTGGAGAGATGATTCCGTCAAGTACGGAAGCCGACGTGCCACGACTTCTGGTCGATAGCTTGAATCGCTTAACCTCTGATCGGCCGCGATTGAAGGCCATGGGTAATGCGGCCGCGGCGTGGGCGCGGGGTCAGGATTTCTCGGACGCGGCGTCGCGGCTCGCGGCGCTATTGGCCAGCCAGTAGGCGAAGAGATAATCCAACGGTGGGTACAGCCAGCCTTCCTGGTCGCCGCGAAGGGAATGAGCGCTTCTCTGCCATAAAAAGGCGTCCCGGGGCCTGAGGTCGGGCGGAAGCGGCTCGCGGGCTTGCCCGTTCACTTCGCCCCCGAAAGCGGCCGTGAGTTCTTTCCGGTTTTCCTTCCAAAAGAGATCTCCCTTCCCACGGCGGTCCATGGGATAGTGCCCCAGCGACCACCAGGCAAGCCCCAATTGTTTGGTGGAAAGCCCAACCGCCGCATGCATGGCATCGATCATGGCGTTGCCGTCCAAGCGCATGGGCACAAATTGCTGCTCGAAGAGTTTCTGATACTTGAAGCGCACGATAGGATCTTTTTCCAGGAGAATCAGATCATGCAGGGCGAGATAACTCAGATGGCTTGAGGCGGTGCGGCGGGTGTCGACCTCCGTCTGGCCCAGAACGGCCGAGAGCGCGTCCTCGTCGATCTGATGCCACTCGACAGCCGTCCGAAGCAGCGCTTTCCCTTCGTAAAGGTTCGCCTGGTAATACGATTCAAACCGGTTGGGTTTGGGAAGAATCTGCCCGGCCACTTTCAAAAAATGGAGCGCGTGAAGCGACTGCGACGGAAGCACTTTGAGATCATCCAGCGATGAAAACGGCCGCCCGCCCGTGTCCGCATCGAGGTTACGCAGGGCCCGAAGCAGCAGCAAATCCAACTTGATGTAGGGGGTGTCTGTTAGCCCTGCACTCGATCCTCGTAGCGCCGAACGATGGACGTTGCTCTGGACTTTCTTGAGTGCCATGCGAAGATCGTTTAAAAGAGGCACCAGTTCTCTTTCAAACCGGGCCGAGGAAGGATGCTTGAGTGCCTTGATGAATCGGGCAAAAGAGGGCGGAGGCCGCTGGCCGTGGATCCAAAAATACCAGCGCGCGAGCTGGAACGTTTTAATTAGGTCGCGCCGCAGAGAGACGTTTTGGCACAGATTTTGGACCGCTTCCTCTACGAACCCTTGAGAGGGATAAGGATTCATATCGACGGCCAAGCCATAGGGAGAAACAAATGAGAGATCATGGTCCAGGAAGTGGTTCGCCAGGTTTTGCACATCTATAAGAAGCGCTTCCCTGAGCGCCGGGTTCCGGACATAAGGCAGAGCTTGCGCCACGCCGTAGAAAAATCCGGTGTAGGTGTCTTTGCTGGCGGGTTGCTCGAGGGCCTTTCCTTCAGCGTCAACATAGCGGACGAGCGTTCCGGGAACAGGAGCCGCCTTGCAGAGGGCATGCAGAGCCCAAAGCGATTGTTCCAGATTCTTCAGCGCATCGGCATCCTGCGTGACTTTGTACCGCCAGGCCTCTGCGGCGGCATAAAGCCCTGTCCAGATGGCAGCGTCTCCCGTATCGGAAGGCGTTCCGCGGAGGTCCCGCGCCACCACATACCCGTGCTCCAGGAATAGTCCCTCCATCATCCGCTCGAAGTCGCCCGCTTTTTGCCGGAGAACGGAAGGGGGGACTTCTCCGAGAGGCACCAGCTCCACGCGTTGCAGGAAGATCCCCGAGAGCCCTTGCCAGTAGATACGCGGTTCAAAAAGATGGGCCCCTCTCCCCGAGGTCGAAAAGGTCATCGTTTTTCTCACAAGCCCTTTTCCGGCTTTTTTGAAATCCGCCATTTGGAATGTCCGCTCGAGCAGAACCTCACGGGTTGAGGTGTCGGCCACTTCAAGGCGGACGATGTCGTTGGCGCCGCTTAAGAGGCTCATCAGATGCCCTGCCCGGAGGGCAAAGTAAAAATCATACCGGTATGTGCCTTCGGTAAGGGAATCGCCACCGTTTTGAAGCCCCCGCACGAGATAACCCGGGCGGTCTTGGCGAAAGTACGCTTCCCAGCCGTAAGGGTGGTGCGCTCCCGTTTCATGCAAAAAGGCGTGGTTGCCGGGATATATGGCCGAGGGGGGATGGGTGAGGGGAGACATGGGGATCCAACTCGTGAACAGAGGTACGCTGGCCACGACGAGCACGGCGGCGGCGATCAGCAAACTCTTCTTATTCATATGTATGAGACTTCGCTTAAGTTTAGCCCCCGGCCCCCCTGCCTTCAACAGCTCTGTAAAGGGGTTAAAGCGTGTTAAACCATGAGAGGGGGTAGGTATAATTGCCTTTGTGGACGTGGTGCTTTATGAACCGGATATCCCGGGGAATACGGGAAATGTGGGACGGAGCTGCGTAGCGACCGGGTCGACCCTGCACCTGGTAGGAAAGCTGGGTTTTTCCTTGGATGACAGCTACGTCCGTCGGTCGGGGCTCGATTACTGGGACAAAGTCAAACTTGTCAGACACAAAGATTGGCAGGCTTTCAGAAACACCCTCTCCGCGGAGGCATCCCTCTACTTCTTTTCGAAAAAAGCCAAACGTGACTTTTGGGCAGCGACTTTCACGCCGGAAAGTTATTTAATCTTTGGATGCGAAACGAGCGGCCTACCGGCCTCCTTCCACAAACTCTACGAAGCCCAGCTCTACCGGATTCCCATGGTGCCGGGTTCGGTACGGTCGCTCAACCTGTCAACGTCTGTGGGCGTTGTGCTTTATGAAGCCCTGCGGCAGACGGGTATGGTTTTAGATGGTCACGGCGCTTCAAAGACCGCGTAAGAAAAGAGAGCCTACCGATGGGACGATCCGCGGGGCGCCCTGGAATACGATCCTTTTTAACTGCAACTGCCATTCCTTCGACGATGTCGCCAAGCAGCTCATGAAAGCCATCCGGGTCAGCTACGAACGAGGCATGGAGATCGCCAATGTCGTGCATTCGAGCGGCAAAGCGGTGGTTTACACGGGACATCGCGAGCGTTGCGAAGCCGTCGCCATGGTGCTCGAAGAGATCGGACTTCTCACCAAAGTCTCCCAATGACCGTGGCTTGGATTACGGGCGGCGGCACCGGCATCGGCCGGGCCCTGGCCGAGCGGCTTTACCGCAAAGGCGCGCGCGTCGTTATCACGGGTCGACGGAAAGAAGTCCTTGAGGAAACGCACCGCCAACTCACCTCGCCACCAGGGCCCGGCGAGATCCTGGCGATCGCTGGTGACGCGGCCGATTCAGCTCATGCGGGGGACGTCGTAGCCAGGGTACAAGACCGCTGGGGCGCCATCGATCTCCTGATTAATAATGCCGGAGCTAATTTTAACCGCGGGTTCTCAGAGACCCCTTTCGAGGATTACCAAAAATCATTTGAAATCAATTGTTTAACGGCTGTTAGCGCTACACAGGCTGTGCTTCCCGGGATGCTGAAGGCCAACCACGGGGCCATCGTGAACATCTCCTCCATTTACGGGCGGTGGGCGTCCTCAAACTCCGCGTCGTACTCGGTGGGTAAATATGCGCTTGCGGGTTACACGGACGCGCTGAGGCAAGCTTTAGTGGGAACGCGCGTCGATGTCATGGGGGTCTACCCGGGGTTTATCACGACCGACATGACCATGCCCTTTGTCCAGTCCCGATCCATAAAATCCTACTTAGGAAAGACCCCGGATCAGCTGGCCAAAAAGATTCTCCAGGCCGTACGGCGAAAGAAAGTGGAGCTTTATTACCCTTGGTATGTCCCATGGGTTTGGCGGTTTCACCGTTGGATGCCCACGTGGTCTGACCGCCTCGCGCGTCGCGTCAAACGCTAGCGATGAGCGAAGAACGCTGGGTGTGGGTGCCATTTGAAGTGGATAAGAAATTCGACGGGTACCGGATCGACCGGTTCCTGGCCCAACGTCTCATCGGGTACTCTCGCAATAAAGTCCAAGGTATTTTGGCGGAAGCTCGAGTCCTCAAGGAAAACCGAGCGCCAGACGGCAGGCGCTCTCCGCCTGAAGTGTGGCGGAGTCCCGCCAAGCCCAACACCAAGGTGCGAACGGGCGATAAAGTCTCCATTGCTTACCTGCGCCGCCCCGAGGCGCCGCTTGATTCCGAAACCTCCATCCCTATCCTTTTTGAAGACGACGATTTAATCATCGTCAATAAACCCGGCAACCTTCTATCGCATCCGACCGATAAAATTGTAGACCATACGGTCTTGGGAGTCCTGCGTCACTGCCGGCCTGACTTATCAAAACTGCATCTGCTTCATCGCCTCGACCGCGAAACCTCCGGGGTGATTGCCTTGGCCAAAAACTCCAAGGCCGCCAGAGCCTGGACACGTCACATGGAAGCGCGCCGCATTCATAAGGAATATGTGGCGATTGTGCGCGGCATCGTGTCGCCACCGGAAGGTGTAATCGACCTTCCAATCGGAAAGGAAGGGGGAGACATTAGAGTCCGCCAGTGGGTCAATGTCGCGAGCGCTGTGCCTGCGATCACAAAATATCGCCTACAATCGTTCTTTAGACCTGGTCTAAAGGTGCAACCTGGTGATTCTTTGGACCAGATCCAATGGAGCGTGGTGCGTGTTTTTCCGGAGACAGGCCGCCTCCACCAAATCCGTGTCCACTTCGCCGCCATCGGTCACCCGCTGCTGGGGGATCCTCTCTACACTGGCCAGGGAGAGATCTATAAGAAGATGGTCGACGGAAGGCCCACGGAAGCTGACCGTACCGCGCTGGGCTTTCCCCGCGTAGCGCTGCACGCCGCTGCGCTCACTTTTCCGCATCCAACAACTAAAAAAGAGCCCCGCGTGGAGGCCCCTCTCCCACAGGATATGGATTGCTTGATTTCTGATAAACTGATGCCCGTATGAAGAAAGTCAAAGTCAGCGGTCCGAAGCCCTGGTGGAATTTCACGGGGGCGGACGAAGTTTTTGAAGCGCAAAACCCCGATCAGATCAGCCGGCTGTACTTCCCGCTCTGCAATGAAGCCGGGCTCCTATCCGCCATCACGCCGACCCTCAACGGGGACATTAAGACCGACCAGAACCACTTTCTAACTCTGCCGGTTTCCGAACAGGATCTCCACAACACCCGTTCCGCGCGCCAGTTCTGGGTCTATGTCGCCGGCCGCGGTCCCTGGTCCGCGACGGCCGCCAAGCCGAAGGAATCCTGCGATCTCGAAGCTGGGGCGCTTTGGCATAAACTCACGCGCGAAAATCGCGCGCTTGGTTTGAGAGCCGTCATCACCAATTTTGTACCCATGGGACAAGAGCGAGTCGAGATCATGCGGGTGGAGCTCACGAACACCGGCCGCAAGCCGCTGGCGATCACCGCGACCGCCGCGATTCCTATTTTTGGCCGCTCCGCCGATAACCTGCGCGACCACCGCCACGTCACTTCACTTCTTCACCACATTGAACAAGTCTCTCACGGTGTTCTTGTCACGCCTACGATGTCATTCGATGAGCGCGGCCATCATCCCAATTCAACCATTTATGGCGTTCTCGGCTGCGAAGGAGACGGCCAGGCGCCCGCCGGCAGCTTCCCGACGGTGGCCAGTTTCATCGGGGAGGGCGGGAATTTTGACGCACCCCGTGCTGTATTTGAAGACTGGGACCAGCCGGATCTCGATGAGGTTGAGCTTCAGGGGCGGGAGGCGGTAGGCGCTCTGCGCTTCAAAAGCCGCAAGCTCGCTCCGGGAAAAAGCGTCACCTATCTTATCCATATGGGCATCGCCAAGGACCGCAAAGAGGTCCTGTCCTGGATCAGAGCGTATGGAACTGTCGATAAAACCCAGGAAGCGCTTGAACATACCCAGGCGTTCTGGAAAGAGCGGCTGGACCGCATTCAAGTCCAGACGGACGACGCGGATTTTGGCCGCTGGGTGCGCTGGGTGACGTTGCAGCCCATACTGCGCAAGATATTCGGCAATTCCTTTTTGCCGGACTTTGACTACGGCCGCGGTGGCCGCGGCTGGCGCGACCTCTGGCAGGATTGTCTGGCGCTTTTGCTGTTGGATACGGGCGATGTGCGCGGACTTCTGCTCAACAACTTTGCCGGGGTGCGCATGAACGGCACGAACGCGACGATCATCGGAAACGCTCCCGGTGAATTCGTGGCGGACCGCAATAACATTTCCCGCACTTGGATGGACCACGGTGTTTGGCCGTGGCTGACGACCGAGCTTTATATTCATCAAACCGGGGATCTTAAGTTTTTACTGGAAGAAGCGCCGTACTTTGAGGGAGGACGAGGCACCATTCTTGAGCACATTATCGTCCAGCATCTTGCCGCCATCTCCAATTTCGGCGAACACGGGAATTGCCGTTTGCAAGATGCCGACTGGAATGACGGCCTTGATATGGCCCGCGACCGAGGCGAGAGTGTCGCGTTTACAGCCGTCTATGCGGGGAACCTGCTTCGCATTGCAGATATGCTGGAAGTTCTCAAAGAGAAAGCGCGAGCGGCTGAACTTAGACAAAAAGGCGAGGCGCTGGCAAAGCACATTCGCGAAGACGAATGGATCAAAAACGCCGCCGGCCACGCCTGGTTCAATGGCTACTACGACAACAACGGGACGCGCGTGGAAGGCGATCATCCTAAGGGGGTACGGATAACGCTCACGGGACAGGTTTTCCCGATTCTGTCCGGGGTTGCGACCAATGAGCAGGTCGCCCAGTGCTATGCCGCGGCCAAACGGTATCTTTTTGACAAGAAACTAGCCGGATTCCGCTTAAACACCGATTTTGTGGAAGTTCAACCACAGCTGGGCCGCGCTTTCTCTTTCGCTTACGGTGAGAAGGAAAACGGTGCGTTCTTCAGCCACATGAATGTGATGTTTGCGAACGCTCTCTACCGGCGCGGTTTTGTCGAAGAAGGCTACGAAGTCTTTTCAAGCCTCTATAAGATGGCGATGGACGCAGCGATGGCCAAGATTTACCCCGGGTTGCCCGAGTATTTTAACGGCGAAGGCCGTGGGATGTATCACTACCTGACAGGCTCCGCGAGTTGGTATTTATTGACGCTCATCACGCAGGTTCTGGGGATCCGCGGCCAATGGGGGGATCTCGTACTGGAGCCGAAGCTCACGCCCGAACAGTTCGGCAAAAGCGGCCAAATCTCAGCTGAAGTTGGTTTTGCGGGAAAGAGGCTCAAGATCACCTATCTAAACCGCTCGCGCGAGCCCTATGGTCAATACAAAATCGAATCCGTCTTGGTGCAAGGGCGCTCTTTCCCGGTACCGGACGGGATTTTGACAATCCCTCGCAAGACGCTTACGGACATCGCCGGCCCCGCCATCGACATCACGGTCGCTCTCGCCTAAGGGACTTTTCATCGGGAAGACGTACAAAATCGGGAAACGCTTTTTGGTACTTCAGTAAAACGTCATGGCGGAGAGCGCTTCTGTTGATTTCATCGAACGCGATGGGTTCGCCGGCTCGGCGACGTAAATAGATCCAGTCTAGCAGCGCCTTTTCCGGATCGGCCATCCATGTTTCGACACCAGGCCTTACGGTTTCCTTCCTAAACCCAAAAAACAAGGGCTTGGAAAGATGGGAATAAGTAAGCACCCCCAGCGCTGTTTTGACTCGTCGGGGACGATGGAGGGTTACGCAGGTCGCCTCAGCGGGTTTTTGTGTGCTGACTCCATGATAGGCCAGAGCCCATTCCAGGGAGAGATAGCTGGGGGGCCAGAGAAGCCCGGCCAATTGCTCGATCGAGGGGTTGGCCAACAGGTTTGCATAAAGCGCCGGCCCCACACGGGCCAAAATCCTTTTTTTTTGTAGGCGGTGAGCGGCGCTTCGCGCGCTGGGAATCGGCAGCTCCAGAAGCTGCGCGAGACTTGAGAGCGTCAGAAAATTTCCGGCGGGCTGTGGAAGTTTGGCCAGCGTGAGAATCTTTTCAGCAATTCCTTTTTGAGATGAAGTGTTCATAGAAAAGGTTGCAAGAGACGTTTGGCGGCCTCGATCAGCGTGCGGTAGTTTTCAGCCTCCAGAGTCGATCGAATGGCTTCCGGCAAGAAGCGTCCCAGGTCACTTTTGAGACGGGAGGGGGTGATTGTTTTGAGTTTTTCTTGCAGAGTCTGGGCATCTTTTTCCTCCCCGCGCAGCCAAGTCGAAAAAGCTTCCTCATCCAAGACGGCTCCCCGACTCTGGAGGAACCAAATGTCGAAAACATCCCTTCCTTTGACATGGGACCGCTGGAGGAGCGCTGCCGCCTTGGCAAAGAGGAGCTGATGGATGTCCGGCGTCACGATAATCTCCGACTGCAGGGAATCGCTTTGCAAAAGATGCTTTTCTTTGCCCGTCACGGGCGCCAAAGAAACGAGCTCGATTCGGAGCGCAGGTCGCCCATCCAGGCGAACCTGTACGGCCTCTTCATCGGGAAGGGCCGAGCACGTGACGGCCTTTCCAAGGGGACTCAGAACCGCAGGGAGCTCGTCGGATAATGCCGTGGCGATCTGTTCGATCAGTCTTCTTTTTTTAGGGTGAAGAGGTTTTAGGTCAATGTCCACCGATAGTCGAGGGCTGTTAAAAATCCAGTGAAGCGCGCCGCCCCCGATCAGCACAAAATCGCCGGGAAACCTTCGAAACAGAATGACGAGGGCCTCTTTGGCTAAACGCGGTATTTCATCCATTTCAGATATATATCATAAGTGATGAATATTTGCAATTGATAAGCTGCCGGGCCGATTTTTCCAGGAGGAATGCCGTTTACTTCAAGCGACAAAAGTGTCGCTTGAATGCAATTGTTCACCAAGCCATCGCCAACCTCCCGCACGCGCTCTCCGAAGAACTGCGTCGGCTTTAAGGGCGAATTTCGGATTTCGGATCTCGGGTTTCGGATTTGAGGTTCCGGAGACGGTTTCTGAATGAACATCCTGTCGCAGTGAAGATGGCGGTCAACTCGTCTGCTTCTTTTCGAAGCGTCTCGGTGGTCACTGGGTCTATAATCCTGCTTTCTTGGAGGAGTTCGATCCAGCAAAGCGATTCGTTCGCCGCCCAAGGCGCCTAGCACGCCCCCACCTTTAGCCCTGCACCGGCGTCTCGGAGCGATTCGAAAACCCTTTAAATTCCGTCAAATCCGTCTTAAACTTGCAGCACGTTGTTGTTCTCTAAGAGAAAGGTATAATTACTATACAGAGGGCGGGTTTAATGTTGCAAAATGCTAAATTATTTGAAGCTTGGGAACGCCAGTGGGTTCAGTCCCATCCGATCAACTTTATGGCTAATTTTCGAACCTTCGAAGCGCTTTATCAAGAAGCGCGTACATTAGGGATCCTTCCTCTTAAGAACCCGCTAGATGGCCTATCCGAAAAAATCACCTTCGCCAAAGCCCTGAATGTTCGAAAAGCTGCTTGAAGAACTTGCCTTAGCTCTTGATCGACGACAAATTCCCTATATGCTGATCGGGGGACAAGCCGTCCTCTTGTATGGCGAACCGCGCCTGACGGCCGATATTGACATCACATTAGGGAGAGATGCCGAACAGGTGGGTGAAGTCTTGAGCTTGGTAAAGGATTTAGGTTGGAAGGTCTTAGTCGATAAGCCGGAAGTTTTCACGCGTCAAACGATGGTGTTGCCTTGTCAGGATCCCACCAGCGGGATTCGACTTGATTTCATATTTTCCTTTTCGCCTTATGAAAAACAGGCCCTGGAACGCGTCCGGAAAGTGCCGATGGGTCAGGCGCAGGTACGCTATGCTTCGGTAGAAGACATCATCATCCACAAGATCATCGCGGGCCGCCCTCGCGATGTTGAAGATGTGAAGAGTCTTCTCACTAAGAACCCGCAAATCGACCCCCACTACATCCGCCAATGGCTTGGACAATTTGAACAAGCTCTTTCCAAGCCATTTCTTGAGCAATTTAAAAATCTCCAAAAGCCAAGCTAATTCAACGTATCGTCCTCGCCCAAGGCGCCTAAAATGGGTCTAAAATAGGCCTAAATTGGGCCTCAATCAGCCGGAAAAAACCCTTTAAAATCGCTATAACTCATCCTAGACTAGAGGCATCACAATGGCTCGGTTTTGGGTATATGTCAGCGATAAGGTCCAGGGTCCGGTGGATATTCCGTCTCTGCGGAAGGTCACCGGGTTTAATCTCTTAACCCAAGTCTGCCAGGAGGGGGAAGAGACCTGGCGGATGGCCGATGAAGTCATCGAGATCAAGTCCTATTTTATCTCGCCTCCCAGGCCCAATTCGTTCGCGCTCGATGCCGGAAACGCCGCCCCCAAGCTTGATCTCAGCCCCAAACCAGCGCCAGAAGAGATGACTCTTCCTGAGCCCAATACGTCCTGGCAAAAGTCCAATCTTGAAGTCATCTCCGCCGAAGAGCCCAAGAAAGAAACAGCCGGGCCCCCAGCTCTGAGGGCGGTCTGCGAGGTTTGCGGGTACAAGAATCCCCGTGATGTCGCGGTATGCATGAAATGTGGAGAGAAGCTGAAAGTTTCTTCTAATGCTCCTGGTTCGTCATCCCCGAATGTCTCTGTCGGGGATCCATCAATGGATTCCCGCCAACAATCCGCGGGAATGACAAAAGCACCGACGCCCGCACCTACGGTAACCCCGGTGGCAGTCCCTGGCGCGTCGAAAGCGGACCCCGCTTCGAACACCACGGTCGAGATTCCGATGTCGAAATTACTTGTTGGGATTGCGGTGGCAGTTTTGGTCGTGGGGAGCTCATTCTTTGGATTCCGTTCCTGGAAGAAGCGGCATACGCCCAAGGTTATGCAGACCCAGATTCAAGTCGCGCCAACGGCTCCAGAAGTCCCCTCTCCCCGCCGCGGGAGAGGGCCTCGGGTGAGGGGCACAGCCCAACGGCGCCCCCCTCACCTTAATCCTCTGTCGCCGCGGCGACCGAGGGAAATTAGTAGAGCTATGCCGGGAATCAGCAAAAAAACCGCGCGGTCGGCTGAATACAATACTCCTGGACCCAAGACTGAAGGAGCAACATACCGCGTGGTGGCGGAGGCGACACCTCTGCAGAAACGCTACTCCTCGCCGATCAACTCGCCCTATGCCGTCAAACGCCGTGCCAATCAGGGGCTCTGGATGTCCCAAGAGGATCACGCGATCCAGCAAGTTCAGCGTACCCGGATTTACGGAGGCCAGCGCACGGTCGATCGCAACGTTGAGATTTTGCTGCAGATCCTGCGCGACCGCGAGTACAACACGGCCTTTGAAAGCGGCAAGCGCATCTACCTCTATAACGATTTGGACTGGAGCGCCGCTCTGAAAGACGGGCCGCTGTACGAAGTGCATCTGACCTTCTCGGGAGGGAGAGAAGCCGACGGATCTCCTAAAAAGCCCCTGCACTTCGCGTTCGCGGCCGACCTCGAACGCGGGACGGTCGAGCCGGGGGGAGAAGACCAAATCCGCTCCAACACCCTCCACGCGTTCTTCGACGAATCGCGCATTCCGCCCGAAGACCGCCGCGCCATCGCCAAGGACACCGAAGAGCTTGTTCTGGCGGCTCAACCGGGCGCATCACCGCTCGCTCTCGATACCGTGGTGCGGCAGTTCGCCAAGGTGTATACCACGGCCGCTCTGTCGCGCGTCGCGGACGCCTACGATTTAACGCTCGTCAAGAAGAAACTCGCTCACGATACACGGCTGGGGTCGGAGGAACCGGAGCCGAAGGGGTCTGACCCTATGTTGGGAAAGGGTCTGACCCCGTCGGCTCAGACAGCCTTATCCAAGACGGAGCAGACCCAAAAGGAGACCCAAAAGGGGTCAGACCCAACACCTGCGGCAACAAGGGGTCAGACCCCTTTT
>JBGPLV010000021.1:0-12571 GCA_041486625.1 Elusimicrobiota bacterium | reverse complement strand
GGAGAGAAGCGGCTGGGCATCCACCAGCTGCTGGTAATGGCGTCCAATGTTTTGCGGACGGCAGGACGTATAGTCGTCAGGTCGGCAACGGTCGGAAATAACAATGGGCTCGGCTAAGACGGAATGAAGGGAAACGGTCAACAGCACGACTGCCCGAAGGCAGAAGCAACCGAAATGTCTAATCATGGGCCCCCTCCTCTGCGTTCGCGTCGCCCGTCACAGCAACCCAAGTGTCGCTTTCCCTTCTAATGATTGGAATCGGTCTTTCGGCTAAATTTTATGGCCCAAAGGACCCAGGTTTTGTGTGGGACCGACTAAAGAGCTTGCCCTTGAGGCGAGGCTTTCATAAGTTGAAGGTAAGTTGGCTTTAAACCCGGCCGCGGCGTCCACATTTGGCCATTTCGCGGGAGCCACAAAATATAAAACGTGTGCCAGAGGCCCCCGTATCGGACGGAATGGATGCCCTTGCTGAGCACGAAGATTGGTTGAGTCATCACCTGCCCGTCGATCATAAGTGATCTATGTTGGACGAGGCTCACTGGTGTCACAAAATATTTCCCCGTGCGCACAGCGAGAAAACGGTTCTCCCGTGCCTTGCCCGTGCCTTCGTAACGGTGCCCCCAGAACGCAAGATCTCCATCGAACGGCTGATAGTTCGCTTCAAGAAAGTCCAGGATTGGCCGCGGCAGGTCGCGGGACCTGGGATCCTGAACGCGCATGACACAATCATGTGCGATCAAAGCGGCAGGAACCTCGCGAATCAACTTATCGGCCATCGTATGGCGAATCAGCTGATCCGTGAAAAAAAAGAAATAGGCATGGGGTCGGGTAATATAGCCCCCAATGTTATCGTACGCTGTATCGGTCGGAGTAGTTAGTTCTTCAATCCGTGCGAGCTTCGCCAGTTGCAGACCATTCGATTGGCGCGCTACTCCCACTAAACGCGCATTCTGTCTCACCAGGAAGACCCCGGCGAGAACGGCAACCCCCACGCGTAGGGATATTCGGACGGGCTCCTGGCAAATATCGGCCACGCCTCGCGCTGCAAAGATGGCGAACAGGCCAAGAAACGGCAAAAGGCTATAAGAAAGAGGCGCGCGCTGAAGCCGAAAAGAGAGAAAGGCACTCACCAATGTACCGACCAGAAGGAGATCTCTCCGATTCCCTGGAACACCTGGCGTTCTTCTGATGGCCGATGCCAGCCCCAACGCACCTAAGCCGAACAACTCATAGTTGTTCTTGAAAATGGGATCGAAGAATCGGTGCCACAAGATCGGCGGGTACATTCGCTGAAGCATGACATTCCATAATACACACCACCGCCAAGCGTCCACCCAGCTATGCGTCAGCGTCAGGTACAGACCAATGCCCCCCAGGACCACCGCTGTGCCCCCCAGGAACCACCATGGATTCTCTTGTTTGGATCGATCTGTTCTATGCCTGAACCAGGTTGCCAAGTCCAGCGCGAAAACCATCATCAACACCGATCCGTATACCAGTGCCTTTTGAGAAGTCCACACGGCCAGCGCCAAAAATGCCCCGGATGCGCCAAGTCGCCAGGGCGGGCGCGGCCCTTCGTCAAGCCAGAGCGCAAGGGAAGCCAGAAACAGGGCAAAAGCCGCCGGGTCCGGACGAATTTCAACAGATAAGCTCATGTAGGCAGGAATGCTGAATAGGAATACAGGTGCCAGCATCGCGGCCGCCGTCCCCTTGGGCCGGTTAATACATGCCGCAGCGATACCGCCCAAAGCCAGGAACGGCAACATGCCTAGGCGCAGCGCCACAATATGGCGGGGATCGTCACCCAGGACCCGAAAGAAGAGAGATAATAACTGGCAAATGAACGGAAAGTGGTGGTCAAAAAAATCCCGGTAAGGGACCTGCCCTTTCGAAATGAGCCAGGCGGAGTGGGCATACACCGCTTCATCGGAGCTGAAAGGTTTATGAAGCGCCAGGTGGATGGACAAAAATGTCCACCAGCAAATAGCGACGCCGACGAAAATTTTTGCGGAGTCTTTCATGGCCGCAGCCCGTACTTCAACAAGGTGTAAACGGCAACCGCGCCATCTACCCACCGCCTTTTTTTCCCATCTTTAACACTTCGCGGCTGGTAGTGCACGGGAACACTTTCGATCACGACATGCCGGCGCCCCAGCTTGGCTGTTATCTCTGAACAAATCTCGAAACCGCTCGCAGTCAATTGCAGTTCGCGCGCCATCTCTGTGGGCAGCAGCTTATAGCCGCAGGCCTGATCTTTCACATGTAAACCGAAGAGGAGATTGGCCAGCCACGTCAGACTGCGGTTCGCGCACCGGGACAACCAGAAGTAGCTGGACGGTCCTCCGACTGGGAATCGGTTACCATACACCACGGTGGCTCGACGCTTTTCGATCGGTTCAACCAAGCGGGGATAATCAAGCGGGGTCAGTTCCAGGTCCGCATCTTGGATCAGAAAATAAGGTTGGCTGGAGACCTCAACAGCCGCCTGGATAGCGGCCCCTTTTCCACGGTTCTCCTGGAATCGAATGACGCGCAATTCGACCAGAGGATTTCCCCAGGTCTTTTGGATACCCTCCAAAATATCAACCGTTTCATCGGTCGATCCATTGTTGACCACGATAATTTGGCGGACCAGCGGCTTCTGAGACGCCACAGCCGAAATAACCTTGGCGAGGGTCCGGGATTCATTGTAACAGGGGATGCCGACGGAGAAAGTAATATCCATTTATTTGTTGCAAACGAATTGGTCGAAAGCTATCCTTCCTTTGTAATGATGAAAAAGCATTATACCGTCCTTCTGGGAATCCTGGTATGTCTTACAACCGCAATGTTGTTTGGCCTGACCATCGCGCGGCGGTGTCATGCAGATACGTCGCCCAAGCTAGAATCTCCCACCGATAAAGAGCCGCTTATATCAGCCGTGGTTGAGGATGGCCCATTTGCCATTAATTCCCTCTACCTTTCGGGCGAAGGTCCGGGACGTATTAGAGACATTAGCGTTGGAGATCTTATTGCCGCAAAAGAAACAATTTGGCTGGAGCCGACGCAAAGATCGAGTAAAGAGTTAGCGGCCATAAACACTTCCGTGGGACCCGCTGCCCAAAACACTCCCGAACAGAATCACAATGCCAAAATGGTTCCAGGCCAACACCTTTATTGGTGCCGGGGAGCTAAGCTTGAGATCATTGATGAAAATGGCCAGGTGTTGCCGCAACCGGAATTTTTATGCCACAGCCTCATTGCATTTGACGGCCGCCAGCACTGGGGCTATTTCCCGCGTTCTTCCGGTATTTCCGAGGGCTTCGTATTCAATTTTAGTCAAGGTATCACCAACATCATGTTGCCGGAAGGCTTCGGTCTGCCCCTTAATAGCAACGAACGTTTCCGATTCGAATTTAAATCATTAAACCGTACGACCGACCAAGCCAGACGTATCAAGTGCAGATGGACGTTGTATTTCGTGGCTGATAAGGAGCTAACCCGGCCGATGAGAGCTTTAAACCTGTTCCACTCAGGAATAGCCGTGCTGGTAGGGAGTGCCTCGTCCCCAAACAGGCTTCTCCCTAGTGGCTGTGGTGGCATGTGTGGTTTGAAGGGCATGAGCAGAGCTAAAGTCGCGCCTAATGACGTGCTGCATAATAGGCTTAAAGTGCCGTTCGACAAAAACGAAAAGGGAGAAGAAATAACATGGCACTGGGTTATTCCGCCCGGGCGTCATCATTATCGGACAATGCATCCGGAACACCGCTTTGGTGAAGAGGGCCCCATTCGTGCAGCGGGGGCGCATGTCCATCCGTTCTGTGAAAAGATATCCATGATTGAAGTCAGACCGGGTCGCCCGGAGAAAATTGTATTTACCATACACTCCCAAACCGATACGTCACGAGGCATCCGGATAGCGCACATCGATTATCTAACATGGCCCGCGGCCGGCATCACCCTCTATAAGGAAGCACAATATGGCTGGGAAGTGACTTATAACAATACGTCCGGAGTTGATCAGGACTCCATGGCGGGTGTCACTTTATACTTTTCCGATCTTAAATTCCAAAAGCCAGAATGGGCACGCAAATCATAAAAAAACAAACCGCAGTCGCCGCCGCCATCCTCCTGCTGTCGAGTTGGTCAGAGGGTCATGCGGATCCAGCACCCGGGCCTACCGATCTTCACGATAAAGAGCTTATCAAGGCTATTGTGGAGGTGGGTCCATTTTTCATCAACAGCCTTTATCTTTCGGGGGAGGGTCCGGGGCGCATCCGCGATATCAGCGTGGAAGAACTGATTGCCAACAAAAAAACCATCTGGATCGAAGCCACGGAAGGGATGAGCAAAGAGTTGGCTGAGTTAAACGCAAAAAATAGATCTTTTCAAGCGGCGAACCCGCCCGGGAACCAGTTCCCGGTCGTTGCGATGCATAAGGAGCTCGAACAAAAACATATCGACCCGAAATCCTCCGAAGACATCCTTTACTGGAGCCGGGGGGCCAAGCTGGAAATCATTGATGAAGATGGTAAGGTTTTAGAGCAACCGGAATTTTTGTGCCACAGCCTCATCGTTTTAGACCCCTCCAACCATCGGATTCATTTCCCTCGCTCGCCTGCGTCTCCCACGGGCATCCTTTTCAATTTTAGCCAAGGTCACACCCATATCCTCTTCCCGGAGGACTATGGATTGCCTCTGAATAGCCACGAACGTCTCCGTTTCGACTTTAAATCCTTGAACCGCACCACCGACCAAACCCGTCATATTAAGTGTCGATGGACTCTGTATTTTGTTCCCGACAAGAAGTTGGCCCGGCCGGCCAAACCTTTAAATCTATACCACGCGGGAATTAACGTGGTAGTCGGTGGCGCCACCGATCCGAACCGGCTTCTTCCTAAAGGATGCGGGGGCGCTTCGAAGTGCAACCTGAAGCACATGGGGAATGACGCGCCCAATGACATGCTGCATCGAAAGCTGAATGTTCCGTTTGATCGAAATGAGAAGGGGCAGGAAATAACGTGGCACTGGGTGATCCCGCCAGGGCGCCATACTTATCGTACCATGCATCCAGAGCACTCTTTTGACGAGGACGGCCCGATTCGCGCCGCGGGGGCGCACGTGCATCCATTCTGTGAAAAGATGTCGCTGATCGAAGCCCGGCCGAATCAGCCGGACAAAGTGGTCATCAGCCTCTACAGCAAAACCGACACATCACACGGCATCCGGATCGCGCAAATCGATTATCTCACCTGGCCTGAAACCGGCATCGCTTTCGACAAGAATGCGGAATACGGATTTGAAGTGACCTATAACAACACATCCGGCGTGGATCAGGACTCCATGGCGTTTATGACGTTGTACTATTCCGATCTTAAATTCCAAAAGCCAGCGTGGGCACTCTAAGTTAGAGGGGAAGAAGAACGGTCCTTTACATTGTTTTTCGCGATGACCCTCATCAGCTCCGGAGTGCCAAATTTTCTTGCGTAGGCGAGATTGGCTATCTGGTTTTGTCCCCACTTGACCGTCGCTTCCGCAAGTTCATCTCTGCTCACTCCGTTCACCTCCCTGTTCGATGCGTGGGGAACTGGGCCCCCTTTGACGCCCAGTCGCAGCTTAACGATCTTAGATAATAGGCTGAAACCCGAAGTTCGATATCGCCAGACAAACTTCATCAGATCGATGAATCGCCAATTTCTCAGGAACACTTGGAGGTATCCCCAGATCTGATAGTACTCGATCTTTTCACGGGAAAGGTTAGCGAATTCCAGGGCCCCGCCTATTTGTTTGTTGAACTCGTCCCAATCGGTAGTCGCCAGGCGATACCCGGCCGCGCCCTTTGCTGCCAGTCCAGCAACCTCAGTCCCGGGATAAGGCACCATCAATCCCAGGACGGGAGTACTCGGATTGAGCTTCGTTGCGAACGCAATGGTCTCTTTGATCGAATCCTCGGTCTCGTTGGGATGTCCGATAATGAACAGCGAGTTGAGGGGCAGTCTTGCCTTTCGGGCCGCATCAAATGCAGCCTTCACCATGTTCAGGTTCGTACCTTTCCCCATCTTTCGCAGCTGTTGTTCGTCTCCCGTTTCGATCCCCAAGGCACACTCCGTGCATCCCGCCGCTTTAAGGTGTTTGAACATTTCGTAGTCCACGAAATTGACGTGGGTCGTGATGAAAAAATTCGTGCGTTTCGGCACGCCAATCCTGATCATTTCATCGAGAAGAACGTGGGTACGTTCCATATTCACCGTGAACAGCTCATCTCCAAAATGGAGCCGCTTCGCTTTGTGGATATCCATCAATTGAACGATCTCATCGATCACGTTCTTGACCGAACGCTGCCGAGGGACGCGTCCGTTGGGATTCATGCAGAAAGTGCACCGAAAAGGGCAGCCTCGTTGGGACATGACAAAATATTCCTTTGCCTCAGGAAATAGATCGTTAGCAGGAAAGGGCATGGAATCGAGATCCAGGGATTTCATGCGCTCAGGAGACAGAACGATCGTCTGTCCTTTGCGGTAGACCAAGCCTGGAACCGTGGCGTACGAAACTTGCTGATGAATCGCGGTACACAACTCATAGAACGTGATCTCTCCTTCCCCGCGACACCCAATATCGAAAGAGGAAAATTCCCTGAGTGTGGCCACGGGAAGTGCGGTGACGTGGACTCCACCGATCACCGTGATCGTTTGGGGTCTTCCCTTTTTGATCAGACCCGCTAGGTGGGCCGCGGGCTTGATCTCATGGGTGAAGGCCGTAATCCCAACCACATCGGACTCGAGCTCCAACGCCCGTTTCGTCACTTCCGCGAATCCGATCCGCTCTAATTTTGCGTCGATCACTCGGACGTCGAACACGCCGAACTGTCGTAGGTAACCCGCCAGATAGGCGATCGCCTGCCTGGGGAACGCCGGCTCGTCGTACCAAGGCTCAACAACTTTCCACGGCGGGGGGTTGACGAGCAACACTCTCAAGGGCTTAGAGCCGTTGCCTGCTGAAATATCCATTGTCCCGAGGAGATTCTATCAAGGATTTTCCGCCACTACACCGTTGGCGGACCCGCCGAAGATGTAATGGCGGGGATGTTTTTCCCTGGTTCCGGACAGGCAAGTGCCTGATGATGATCGATCCCTGTTCCAAAGAAAGGTCAGAACCGGATATTTATTCTTGTAAACAACCTCTTTTCTGGTTATCCTACATGTTAAGCCCGTGAAAAAATCCTACTTTGCTTCTCATTTCCTGTTGATTACGTTATGCCTGAGCCTCAGCGCCTGTGGTGATTTGAAACAAGCTGGCTCTAGGATGAGCGTCTGTTTGCTAAACATATGGGATGATTTTTCTGCCAAATTCAATCGGCCCGAAGATCCCATCATCGCACAGGTAGGGAACCTCACGATTAGAAGATCCGAACTTTTGGGCAGCTACCGTGCGCTGCCCGCCGCAGCCCAGGCTAAGCTCGCATTGCCAGATGCCAAGAAAGACCTTCTCCAAAGGCTTATCCATAACAAAATGCTCGTGTATATGGGCCGGCAACAAGGTTTTGAGCGAAATGGATTGTTTCGCCGGACTATCGAGACTAACACTCAGGGTCTTCTATCGAATTGGTATATGAATCGTCTGCGCCAGCGGGATCTCGCTGTCACGGACAGCGAGGTCCGTCGATACTTCAATGAACACCCGGCAGAGTACAATTCGCAAATCCAATTCTTCGCAACCCAGATTGTCTTTGAATCGCTGGCCGACGCGAAAAAAGCGCAGGCGCTGTTGAAAAAGAGGCAAAGGTCTTTCGAAGCGCTGGCCCGCACCTACTCTATTCGAACATCAACTGCGCCATGGGCGGCAGTAAAACTCTCCTCGCTTATTAAAGGGAAGATGAATCCTTCCTTCCAAAAACTTCTCCTTTCTTTGCGCGTAGGCCAGGTCTCGGATATCTACTTGGCTCCTAAAGCGCACTACTATAGACTCGTTAGAAAGGACGGACAGACGATTCCTTCTCACATAACGTTCGATCAAGCCAAAGAACAGATCCGCGTGCGTCTGGAAGAGGAAAAACTGCGCCGGTGGTATCAGCAGACCGCTTCAACCATCAAAATTCAGATCGATGCAAACGCGCTCAGTTCGGTCCAACTCACAGCGCTCCTTACGCCCACCACTGGACCTCTCCTTCAATCAGGCCGATAATGTTTCGTTATCGCTCTTCACGAGGCGCAGCAATGGGACGAACTTGTCTCTTCTCTGGGCTTGGTTTTGCCTTGCTTGCGACAGCCGCGTTCGCACGTGGCCAGCCTTACACCGTAGAAGCCTTTTCCAAGCCTCACCGGGTTGACCGCATCATTAAATCCATGGAAGGGGAAACCGACGACGAACCCTTCTACCTCTTGAAAACCGAACGGCCCGAACTTCTCTGGGTCACCGGCGGCAAGGTGGAAGTGGTTGATGCGAACACGAACCGGCCCCAGCCGCCTGAAATGCTTTGTCACAGCCATCTGATGTTCCCCTTCACCAATTTTGATCGGAATAAGCGAAACGCCCTTCTCGATAATATGACGAACCTGGATATTAAGCTGTTCACGGTAGTCCAGGGACAGACGGAAATCCAGCTCCCCAAGAATTTTGGGATTCCCGTCTTGTCGAACGAGACGTTCGATTTTAGTTCCATGATCATCAGCGCGCGGAAGCCGCAGGTTCCATTGCTTGTCAAGGCCAAAGGGATTTTTGAGTTTTACCGCGACGGTCAGTTGGCGAAACCGCTGAAGCCGCTTTTCTGGCGTGGACTCTCGCTCATGGTTCCCGTAAAGGCTGGAGCGTCAAACGAACACTGCGCGCCGGAGATGTTGGGCAGCCTCCCGGAGGCCGTTCCGGGGGCGGAGCCCGCCAAGGCGTCTATGAACTTGGTCCATAAGCATAAATCGGGGAATTTTGAAGAATCCTACCACTGGATTGTGCCGCCCGGCCGCCATGTCTACCGCTATACTCTCGAATACGGACTCATGACGCCTTTTGACACGACGCTGCATTACGTCAACATGCATCTTCATCCTTATGCGGAATCGCTCGAATTGCGCGATGCGACAACCGGGACGTCGATCTACAAAGGCTTTTCGAAGAATTTGAACGGTGCGGCCGGAATCGCCGAACTGACTCATTTCTCCAGCGAACTGGGAATTCCGGTATACCGGGATCACCAATACGAACTGGTGAACGTTTATAACAACACGACTGACCATGACGTGGATGCCATGGCCATCATGTTTGTTTACCTGCTAGATAAGAATTTCGACCGGGACCGTTTGAAATTATCTCTTCCTCGGTCACCAACGGGTGCCGGGCGAAAAACTGCCACATTATCTCACTCGCCGCAACCGTCGCAATCGTAAGTCCGGCTCCCGGTCCTTTATTGATATCAATCCCTCCCGGCCACGTATGCCCCCCCTTCGTAATCTTGTAAAACACGACCGGCGCCCCCCGTTGCCCACGAACAGGCTCATAACGTTCCACGCTATAGTCACTTTTCGTAATAACTTCCACGGGCTTGGCCCGGCAATGGTTGACCCTTAGCCACCATAAAATTGTCGCCTGCATGACCGAAGGCGGCATATAGGGATCGCGCATCCCATAAAAGCAGATCACAGGAACGGGGCGCCGGGGGACAGGGCCATCGACCCCCTGGTTGCCTGAGACGGGCCCGATCGCGGCGATACGGTCAGACAGTTCACAGGCCAAGCGGAACGCCATCGAAGCGCCGTTGCTCATGCCCGTGGCATACACGCGTTGGCGATCAATCCGGTAGTTTTTCTCAAGGTCATCCAGAATATCCCGGACAAAACCCACGTCGTCCACGCGCCTTTGCGCCGCGTACCCGCAGCAACGGCCCGCGTTGAAGCTTCCGTCGCTGGGCTGTCCAGAGCCCTCCGGATAAACCGCCATGAATCGGTACTTGTCTGCGAGCAAATTCATTTGACTTTGTCGTGCTACCGTCGCGGGAAATCCGCCGCGGCCATGGAAGGTCAAGACGACCGGCAGCGGGAAATCGCCCCTGTAGCCAGCGGGTAAATGGACCACATATCGATGGGAAATCACGCGTTCGGCGTCGCGGTCAAGCTCATGGAATTCAGATTTGAGATAGAAGCAGAGCGCCGGCGCGGCTAATAATACCGTCCCCAGGACTAAACCAACGAAGGCATCGCGAATTGATTTCATGGGATCATTGTGCTAAAAAAGACCTATCTTGTCGCCGTATAAAACCAGTCATCCGTTTCTGCAAATCCCCGCCTATGCCGCAGATTGGGAGACATTCAAAACCTGGGGCCGGTTCAAGCTCGAAGCGATGTTTGGTGTGGATCTCAGGTCCTTAGCTGTTTTCCGGATCGGAATGGCCTTGGTACTTTTGGGCGATCTCCTCATCCGAGCAACGGATCTCAAAGCCTTTTACACGGATAACGGGGTCCTACCGCGAGCCGCCCTGCTGGCCAAGAACCCATATCCATGGACTCTTTCTCTTCATCTCTGGAACGGCACTCCTTTATTTCAGGCGCTGTTGTTCCTATTGACGGCCTGTTGCGCTCTAGGACTGCTGGTGGGCTATCGAACACAATGGATGACCTGTCTCTGTTGGTTTTTGACGGCGTCCCTGCATGCCCGCAATTTCCTCATCTGCCAGGGAGGCGACGACTATCTGAAAATGTCTCTGTTCTGGAGCATGTTTCTCCCCCTCGGAGCGCGCTTCTCAATCGACAGCGCCTTGACTTTCTCACGGGAAAAAGTTCCCACACGCCTCCTCAGTTGCGCATCCTTCGCTCTCGTCGCACAAACGATTATTCTCTATATCAGCACGGCTACTTTCAAAAGCCGCGGAGGCGACTGGTGGGAAGGAACGGCTCTTTACTACGTGCTCAATCTTGATTGCTTTGCCAGGGGCACTGCTTTTCTTCTACTGCTTTTCCCCGGACTACTCAGATACATGACCTATGCGGTCCTGGCTTATGAGTTTCTAGGGCCTTTTCTGCTTATCAGTCCGATTTGGAATGGCCCCTTGAGGACATTTGGCGTTTTCGGATTTCTGTTACTCCATCTCGGGATCATGTCATCGATGGCCATCGGTCCATTCCAATGGGTCAGTATGGCGGCGATCACCGCATTCCTGCCTTCCTGGTTCTGGGAGCGAGTCGTTGTATGGAAACCTCCTATTCCCAAATCCGTGCAAAAAATCCTTTACGATCTTCGGTTTCGCTTGCCGATACGGCCACTAAAGATTTACCCAGCGCGGTCCTCCTGGCTTTTTGTACTTTTTTTTCTTGTTTGCGTGATCTGGTGGGATCTTTCGGTTCTCTTTCCGGAGCGCTGTCGGCTGCCTGCGACCGTGGAAGCCGTCTGCCATATGACCAATATTACGCAATCATGGGCGATGTTCTCTCCCGATATCACCAAAACCAGCGGATGGTTCGTGATCCCCGGAAAGCTGAAAAATGGAAGTGTTGTAGATCTCTATCACGACGGGGGACCCGTCCGCTGGGCCCCGCCTCCCTTGATTTCCTCCTATTTCAAAAATGAACGCTGGCGAAAATACCTCATGAACATGCGATCCAAGCGTATGCTGGCTTATCGCAGAGACTTCAGTTTATACCTGTGTCGAAACTGGAATCAATCTCATGGAGGTGATCAAACGCTGGGAAGCCTCCAGGTCGTTTTTGTCGGCCGCCACATCCTCCCCAACTACCGCACGACGGCCTATGAGCGCACCACTCTTTGGCAGGCCTACTGTTCACCCGAAGGAAAAGTCATGGGGCTGCCGCTACCTTCTTTGGCCATTGTTCAGAGAGCGGATCAGCCCGTCGACACCTCTCGAAAAACCATCCGGAAGCATAGAATCCTAATGTCCCCTTATGCTCCCTAGTGTTCTTTCGGCGTCTTCATCAGCCACAAGGCATTAGCGATTAGTAAGCCCTCGAAGGGTTTTCGATAACGCCCCTCAGAAGGCGCCACACACTGCAGGAGGATGAAGAACCAACCGGTCATGGTTAACAGTGGAAGAAGAGAGAGGCGGCGGCTCCTTTTCCATTGTCGAAGATTCGCCGAGCAGACAACGAGCAGCAGCGGGGCCCAGATCCAACGGCTGAAATACGAAAAACGTTCCCAAAATCGTCTCATGTCCTTATCCGGCCAGGAAGGACCCCACAACAGAAAAACCATGTTCTCGGCTTGCAATCTCACGCGCCGGCCGGGAGAACCTTTATTGTCCTCTAGAGCTTGCTCCCAATCTCGAGGTCCATTGGCCAGATCCACGGATACGTCGCACACGCCGCTGCGGGAGGTTTTCCAGCCGGACAACGGTTCGAAAGGTCGTAGCTGGGTGGAGGCGGAAGTAAATCTGTACTCCTTGAACGGGATTCCTTGACGCGAAATCTGGATATGCTCCGTTTCGGCGCCCGAAGCCATGTAAATCCTGTTATGAATCGGATATCCAAAGGGCGCCCAGACGCCCAAAATTTTATAGGACCGATATCCCAACGGGATAACGCACACCGCGAGCAGAACGAACAACACGAGCAGTCGCTCAATCTTAGGCACCTGCCGAACCAGAAGCCAGCCGATG
>JBGPLV010000020.1:0-12900 GCA_041486625.1 Elusimicrobiota bacterium | reverse complement strand
CCGCGAATGGAACTCGCGATAGATATAAAAAGGACCTTGAGCCCAGAGGGCCGATGACACAAGAATCGGAATAAGGACGGCGCGTAGGAATTTAATCATGGCTGATATTGTATCACGTCAAAATAAGCCGTCCCCCCTTGGCCCGGCGCCAGGTTGCCGACGAAGGGGTCGATGAAAACAAAAGTGGCTTTAAAAAGATCTTTCACGGAGGCCAAATCGGAGTTGGTGACGGGGATAGTGTAGGATTGCCAGCTGCCCGTCAACCGCCCCGTGGTGCACGTTGGACTGTTGGGATCGGTATCGCTGCCATTCGTGGACAAAACGACACAAGGAGATGGAGCGGCCGCACAGGAACCGGCTGGAGATCCCTGGCTTGCGACTTCCACTTTGAGCAGCGTGTTAGTCGACAGACCTCCCCGGGCGTAGAAGGTGGCCTTGGTATATCCGGCTTGTCTAAGATCTTTCCCGGGGGTACTGTTGTAATCCGCCAGTACGGCCGTGTGCATCAAATCAAAACCGGCAAAATTGTGCGTGGGGTTTGGCGAACACCCTGGGTTTGAGACCGGCTCTCCTGTCCAGCTATAGCGGATCGACCGCCGGCTAACGGGATTTGACGTGTCATTGAAGGACAGGCTCTGGCCTTCCGAGCCCGGATATTCAAAGGCACCGCCGCCTGAGACCAGCTCATTGTTAAAAATGACAAAATTTGTCGAGCCTGTGAACGTTCCCGTGGCTCCGCCATTCGACGCATCCTTGGTGCGGTCAAAAGGCGATTTGCAGCCGACAACAAATAAGAAAGACAGCGCAATAAGTAGACTCTGCCTCACCCGGCCTATCGGCACCCTCTCCTGTCGGGAGAGGGACGGGCAAAGCCCAGGGTGAGGCTTGCCTTGTTTCATTGGGTTGAACTCTTCAAAATCGTGACTTCGACGCGGCGGTTGAGCGACCGGCCCACCTTGGTGCCGTTGTCGGCAATGGGCTTGGTGTCGCCGTAGCCCGTAATCTGGAACCGCGACGCCTCGTAGCCCCCGTGCTTAATGAGGTAATCCCGGACCGCCTTGGCGCGGAGCTCAGAGAGCCGGAGGTTGAAATGTTTGTCCCCCGTGCTGTCGGTGTGTCCTTCAATCAACACGCGACTTGTCGGATAGGCGCTCAAGAGATGGATCAACTGGTCTAAGACTTTACCGCTCGTCGGCTCAAGAACCGCCTGCCCGGACTGAAACATGAGACGCGAACTGAAGCTGACTTTGAGACCGTTTTCAACCTGTTTGACTTCCAAATCCTTCGTTGGTGGAGGCACGGCCGGAGGCGCGATGATGGAGCTGACGGGGGCGGTGGTCTCACCCGGCAACTGTCCGACCAAAGGCGACGACGTGCTCACCATTGGAGCCGCTTCCTGAGTGGGCGGTCCTTCAAAGAGAATATCGTCCAGATAAAACGCCATCCCGCCTGGATTTTCGGCTTTGATCAGGGAGAACCCGAACCCCCCGATAATATGGCGAAGATCCTTTTTCGTCAAATCAATGGCGTATTGTTTCCACTCTGGGGTCAAGCGCACGTTGCTTAAGGTGGCCACGTCGGAGTCCGGGTACTGTCCCACGATGCCGCCAACGCGAAATTCGTGGACCCGTTCGCCCCCATTTTCGCCGCGCGCCCAGAACGTGAGGCGTGTCGAGCCGCGCAGATCGAAGCCCGCGCGACCCGGAACATCGCCCCAGTTATTGGCCGGATCCTGCCAGTAAATTCCTACCCAGCCTCTTGGACCCGAGGCTCTGTAGTTCACGCGAAGGCAGGGGCCTTCTCCATGCGGCGTCTTCGTATAAGAACCCGACAGGGTCAAATCGCTGTCTCCCATATACCCCGAAGGAACGTAATGCGTGCGCTTCGGGGACTTGTTGGTATAAACCGCGAAGACCTTGAAAGGATGGGTGATGGTGGGTGAGGTAGAGGGGGAAAGTGCCGAAGCGTCACTAGAGGTGGAACGAATGGGGGCCGCGCGGCAAGCGCTCAAGACCACGGCAAGACTCACAAGGAAGAAATTAAAAGGTTTGGCTATCATGCATTCCCCCAAACTCCTTCTCCCGTCCTATGGACGGGAGAAGGCGGGGATGAGGGCACAGCCTTGCCCTCACCCTCACCCTCTCCCACCTTCGGCGGGAGAGGGAATTTAAGCCGTTATTGTTCGAAGCGAATTTCGTCGAGGAAAATGACAAAACCATTCGGATTGTCATCGCGGCTGGCCGACCAGCAGAAACCGCCCACAATGTGGGACAGGTTCTTGTCCGCCAGATCGATCGTGTATTTCTTCCAGTCTTTCGTCAAGGTGATAGGGCCGACCGAGCCGGAATCCGAATCGCCGTGTTCCCCGGTGATGCCGCCGACCTTGAATTCCGCGATCTTCTCGGCGCCCTCTTCGCCGCGGGCCCAGAACGTCAGTCGCTTATAGGCGGATAAATCATACCCGCCCGGCTTCTCACCCCAGTTGTTGGCGGGATGCTGCCAAAAAATACCCGCCCAGTTGGCGCCCTGCGTCGCCTTGCCGGAGTAGGTGATTTTGATGCAGGTCTTGCCGTCCGCCGGGTCCGTGGTGTTTCCGTCATCGATCTTCAAGTCCCCGTAATCGCCCATCCAGCCGGAGGGGATGTAATGATTCACCCGCGCTCCTTTATCGGAATACACGTAGAAGACGTTCTTCACGGAAGAGTCCGTTGTCTTCACCGCCGCCTTTTTTTTGGTCGCCGCGGCCGCGCCCACAGCCAGCCCTAAAACCAGGGCCAGTGTGACCCAGTGTCTTCGTTGTCTTATCATCGTAGTCTCCTTTTCATTTCAGAATATCGATCTCCACCCGTCGATTTTGCTGCCGTCCCTCTTCCGTTACGTTCGTCGCCACCGGACGGCGCTTCCCGTAGCCCATCACCTTGATCCTGAATGGTTCGATACTTCCATTGTGAATTAAATAATCCGCCACGGCTTGCGCGCGGCGCTCGGAAAGCGTTTTGTTCAATTCATCGCTCCCCACAGAATCCGTATGCCCGGAGATGCGCAGGGCATTGGTCGGGTACGCGCGTAGAAGCTGGATCACCTGGTTCAGCCCTTCCTGGGCAGACTCCTTCAAATCATACTTATTGACGTCAAAAAGGATAAGGGAACTGAGCGTCACCCGAAGGCCTTCGGCGGTCGTTTGGAGGGCATAGGGTTTCCCCGCGGCGGCCGGCACGGGCGTGAGCTCCGCCGGCTTGACCGAAACGATCTCCACATTTTGCGGCGGGCTGGCCGCCTCATTGCCATAAAGATCCACCACATCCAACGTCAGACGATAGGTTCCAGAGGGAAGAGGCTTGCCGTCGACTCCCAACCCCTCCCACTGCATCGCTTTGGGCGGTGTGCCATTGCCTTCCCATTTTCGAACCGTTTCGCCCTGTGAGTTTCGAATTTGGAGTTTCCACGAGAGGACGCCCGACTCCGCGTAGGCTTGCGGATACACCGTCAGCGTACGGGTCGGCCCACTCCCATCCGGAGTAAATTGCGGATCGCTCACCGTCACGTGCACGTCCGGGAACGTCTGTGGAAGCGGTCGGCCGAGTTTCTCAAGCTTGGCGCCGAAATCGCGTTCGAGCGTGAAATGATACGTCAGGAAGAAGGTGTACTCATTGAAAGCCGCCATGTCCGAGCCGATAAAATCGTTGGTCATCCGAGTGCCCGTGTAGCGAAAACCGACCTCCGCGTCCCTCAGGAAAATCACCGACAGGCCAGCTTGATACATCCGGTGATAGGTCCACCCCAGCTGGGTTTGGTAATCAAACGGCCCCCAAATATCCTGGCCGTAACGGAAAAACGTTTTCACGGTGCCATTGTCGGCGGTCACCCCTCCAGACATATAGAGGGTGGACGGCTTATAAAAATTGGTGGCCGACGTATAAGCGATCGCCGCGCCCGCCAAAGCTTCCCCGCCGGATAAATCGGCCGTCACATGCCACTGCTCATGCTTCCACCGCACAAGACCCGTAGCGGAGCTGAACGGGTGGTCGGTCGCCAAAGCGCCCGTGTGGAACGTTGGGTCAAAGATTAAATTTCGATCCTCATCATAATAATAAAGCCGGTCCGTATTGGTCAGATAGTGGGTCAAGCGATACTGCACGGCCGCCGTCCAGGGGGCCTCCTCTTCGGGATTGAGGTTCCAATCCTCCAACACATCGCGTTGATATTTGAAGAAAGGAGTTCCCGGTGTCGGATCGTACACGACGGTGAAACCAAAGATATGGGCTTTGCGGTTGTCCCACTGTACACGGAAGGGGTCATCCGGACCGCGAGGTTGGGCGATCAGCGCTCCCGGGTTGGACGCGGTACCTTCAAAAAGTAAGGGAACAGGACCTTTGACGGGCTGGCGGTAGATGTAGGCGCCCGAAAAATTCCAATCCGTCCAAACCGTTCGGTTGGCGTCAAAATCCACCTGTTGTTTGTTGCCCGCCACCGGTCCCAGAACCGTGTAGCCGAGGCCCGCTTGATCGACCCCCTGGGGAGGCCGGACTTCAACGCGTGCCGTCGCCCCGAAAGCATCGCTTCGTTTCGTTGTTTCTTGACTCACACTATTATTACCGTTCACGTCCTGGTAGGTGCGGTCCAAGCGAAACGGCTGGTAGAGCACTCCCGCGTGCGCCTGCAAACGGTCCGAAAAAGGATAACTCGCGTTGTAGGACACGGTCCACCGCCGCTCGTTCGGATCCTCAAACCCAAACGGGATATTTTCGTTGCGATAGACAAGAGATTGCTCTAAATTGCGGAACACCGGAGCATCATACCGCGCGTAGACGCTGGAGCCGTAGGTCCACCGGGGCTCCGTCCCCCCCAGCACATCGAGCGTTCCGATCGGGGATTTCACGCGCATCTCGCCGCCGCGTGGCGCGACATTCCCGTTAATCCGCCGATAATATTCGACGTCGGTTTGCGCCGGCAAAAGATGGAACAGATCGTTATGCCCGAGCCAGTCGTAATTGGCGACTCCTTCGAAACCTCGGAGCATGACGTTGCCGTCGTCATACTTCACTTCGCCGCGCACGATTTTCGCCGCACGGTTATCCTTGAACAGGCGGTGTTCATCGGACACCGGAAACCAGTAGCGCTGATCGTCATTGCCGATGAGCTCCGCACCAATGTCGGCGGAAAGCGATTGTATGGGATGAAGGCCCAGATCGAAAAAGGCGGACTGTCCGGCGCGGGCGGTTTGATCTTCATGGGTTTGGCTGCCGGGCGTGAACGTATAAACGTTGTCGATGCCGGAGGGAGATGTCTGTTTGGTCCACCCGGGCAAGAGCCGGTGGAAGGCGACGTCCGCCTGGATGGCGGAATCTAGGCGAACACTTCCGGTGGGCAGCTTGGTCGCGTCGTAATCTTTAATCGGATGCGCGACATTCGTTTGCCACCACGGCAGGTAGTTCGAGTCCCCCGAATTATTGTCAAGATAAGCGTTCGAACCATAAGGGCGCATGAACAGCGGATTGCTCGCCCAACTCAGCTCGCCGGCCCAAGGCGGGTTATAGCCCTGTGCGGCGGTGTCCGCGCAAACCACCTCAGGGCTCAGTACGCAAAACGCAAAAAGCAGAACGGCTACATAGACTACCTTCTCCCCCTGCGGGAGAAGGTGGCCGAAGGCCGGATGAGGGGAACGTATTCCAAAGATTCTTCCCCTCACCCTGCACCCTCTCCCACAAGGGGAGAGGGAACTCCGGGGGGCATTTACCTTCGTGCCGTGTTTCACTACGGTAATCCCCTCTTCTTCCATTCCTTGGAATTCCACAATTCATCCTTGAACATGAAATACACCGTGCGCAATTGGCGCTCAAAGGGACTGCTTTTGCCGTCGCCCTGGCCCACGATACCATACCACTCTTCGTAACTCCAACCGTCCGGAAAAGGGCCGCCGAACTGTCCCACCGTGTCGTGCGCCGCCGGATCAAACGTGGGAGGCGCTCCCGCTTTCCACCACTCATCCATCCACTCAAAGAGAACGCCCCCGATGGCGTTGCCCACGCCCGGACCGCCCCCCAAATTCCACTCGATATCGTCCCAATTGCCCCGCAGATATTGCGCCTGCAGCGTTTCAGCTTCCTCTTCAGATTTGTGCTTATGATAGGCGGGACAACCAAACTCCGAAATCAGCATGGGTTTTCCCCATTCGTCCGCTACGTCGCGCCAAAAGCTGTCCCCCGCGCCATGCAAACCCCGGTAGGTGTTGGCCCCGAAGATATCGACATCCGGGCAGAGCTTGGCCGCCTTGTCGATAAAAAGCAGATCGCCGTTCGAAAGCGCGACCGGGTGGTTCGGATCCAGCAACTTGATGAGCTGCGCGGCTTTGTTCAGAAAACCGTAGTACACATCCGGGTACTCTCGGCAGTTGTTGGCGTTGCCGTAGTTGTTTTCGTTGCCCAAGACCCAAAATAAAATATACGGTTCACTCTTGTATTCCTCGACCATCTGCCGGACGGAGGCGAGCATCCGTTTCTGCTGCTCGGGGTCACGGTAATCCGTCCCCGCGCTCCATTCGGCGTCCGAGCCGATCGTGTAGGCGCCCAGAAAATCCCCCATGATCACACGAATTCCATAGGTTTGAAACAAATCCTGTAAAAGTTTCTTGTTGTACCCGTGGTGGTAAATGCGCAGAGTGTTGACGCCCATCTCTTTCAGAAGCTTAAAATCCCCGACCACAGGGCTTTTCGCGATGAGTTTCCCATTTTTATATTTGCCTACCCACGAATCGTAAGGACCGTCGATTTTTCCGTTCTTGTTTTCGTCCGCGACCATCCAGTCCCGGTGAGGAACCAGCGTCCCGTTGTCGGGCGATTTACCCACGGGGGTCGCGCTGTACGTCATCCCGCGGATGATGTAGGACGTCTTGTCGACGAAAAGCTGCCAGTGGCCGTTCGTAAACTGCGTCAGGTGCACCCGGCCCTCCCCGAGCTGCCGCTGAATCGCCAAAGACGTTAAATCAACCCGCTGCAGCGGCCGGAGCTTCTTGGGAGCTGGGACGATGCGGCCCGGGTCGATCTCGAAGCGGTCGTTGCGCGGGTCATCGTCAAAGCGGTTGCGGATGCGGATTCGGCCGCCTTCGAGCTGCATGCCGAGTTCCGGATGATGGCGGAGGAGGTACGAAATGCTGTCCAGGGCCGTCGGCCCAACGTACCACGGGGTTTTCCAGGACGTATTGCCATACGCCTTGGGGAAATGAATGACGGTGGCGTAATAGGCTTTCACCGCTTGGGTATAGAGCTCCGCCTTTTCAAGCATCATCGCGGAATAAAATTGTTTCAACCCGGGCGGTTGATCATGGGTCGATGCCCATTTGAAGAAATTCGCCTGAAGGTTCTCGGAGTTTACGTAGTCCCAATCGCTTCCTTCGAGCTGTTTTTGGTACTGCATTTTCTGGAAACTGGGGTCCTTCAGGAGTCCCGTCACGTTTGGGTAAATTCCTTCGCCCACGGCGCGCGAAAGACCTTCCCGGTCTTTGATGAAGTACTTGTAATCCGAAGTATGTACGTCAGAAAAATTACCGTAGCGGTCGTAATCGACGATCGCCTCGCGCCCCGGATCATAGAGCTGAAACGACTCATTGGCCTCGGCCCGAAGGCAGAAACAAAGCATCCAACCGGCCGTGAGGGCCAAGCGCATGGGGCGATTTTGCCACATTAAGGAAGGAGAACCTATAGACCATTCAGGTAAAAAAGAAGGGCCGCAAGACCCATGGCTTTTATGGGTAGGGCTCACCGCGGGGCGCCTTTACATCTTTAACGCGCCGGCCGTAATGCCGGCCACAATGTAGCGCTGCATCACAAAATACAGCGTGAGGATCGGGATGATGGAGATGGCGATGCCCGCCATGAGAAGCGGGTATTCTGTGATGTGCGATCCTTGGAAGACCATCAAACCCCGTTGGAGCGGCATCAGCGAGCGGTCAGAGAGGACAAGCATCGCCAGAAGATATTCATTCCACACGGCGAGCGCGTTAAACACCGCCAGAACAGCCACGGCCGGTTTGGCCAGGGGCATCGCCACGTGCCGGTAGACCTGGAACTTGTTGCAGCCGTCAATCCGCGCCGCGTCCTCCAAATCCTGAGGAAGTTTGTCAAAGAAGGTCTTTAAAAGAAAAATCCCCAGGGCCAGTCCCCCGTTGACCTGAGGTAAAATATACCCCAGGCGCGTATTGACGAGGTCCAGCTTCACCAAAAGAACGTAGAGCGCGATGAAGGAACCGGGGATTGGGATCATCATCGTGGAGATCAAAAGGATAAAGAGAAAGTTTCTTCCGGGAAACCGCAGACGCGAAAAAGCATAGGCCGCCATCGACGCGGTGATAATCACCCCGAAAACAACCACGGTTGTATAAAGGAGGCTGTTGAAGAAATATTGCCCGAAATGCCCCCGCGTCCAAGCCTGGTAGTAGTTTTCCCAGTGGGCATGCCTGACCCAAAGGCTCATGTCGGAAAAGACGGTACTCTGCGTTTTTAAACTTGAAGCGACCATCCAAACTAAAGGAAAGAGGCAGGCGACCGCCACGGTAAAACAAATCACTTGGGCCACGCCATGCCGGAGCCAATGTTCGATCTTATAAATCCAAATCTGGAGCTGGAATTTTTCGGAGGGGCGAGCCGGCGTTAGAAGAGCATCCATATCAAGTGTATCTCGAAGACCATTTGGACAAGCGCATCTGGACCAAGGAGACGGCGAGTAGAATCAGGCCAAATAAAATCCCGAGCGAACAAGCGTACCCGAACCGGGAGGAGCCGACCATCGCCGCCAGGATCCGCGTGATCGGAACTTCCGTGTGATATCCCGGGCCGCCGTTGGTCGTTGATACGATGATGTCGAAGATTTGCATGGTTCCCAGGATCGTTAAAATGGACACCAAAAAGAAGACGGGCAGCATGAGCGGGACGGTGATCTTTGAAAAGATGGTCCACTCCCCGGCGCCGTCGACGCGGGCGGCTTCATTGAGCTCCCGCGGAATCGCCTGGAGGCCCGCCAAGAGAATCACAAAGCCCCAGCCGAACCCCTTCCACATATGGATCACGGCGATGCCGTAGAGGGCGGTGTGCGGATCGGCCAGCCACGCCCGTGCCCAGTGGCCCAAACCCATTCCATGTAAGGCATAGTTCAGCAAGCCGTGCGAGCCATCGAAAATCCAGTTCCAAACCAGTCCGACCACAATTCCGGAAAGCACAGGCGGCAAATAGAAGACCACGCGATAGAAGTTTTTCCCCTCTATCTCACGGTCAACGATCATGGCCAGGACGAGGGCGAGAAAATTTTGCAGCGTGAGCGCCAACAGTGTGATCGTGGCGGCGTTGCGCATGGAGACCCACCAGGACGTGTCGTGGAAGATCGCCGTCGCAAAGTTGCCGAGGCCCACAAAATCCATGTGCGGAGAGATGCCGTCCCACTCGAACACGCTCAACTGGAAGACCTTGAAGAAAGGAATGAGTGAAAAAACGGAGAACAAAACAACAGCGGGGAGGACGAACAAGTAGGTCGTGAAAAGATCTTTGACGCGATTCCAGCTCATCTATGAGCGGAACCCGCGCGGCCCATTTGCTCGCGTTTCTGCTTTTCGACGTCTTCGGCCACCTGGGCGGGAGTTTTTTCGCCGATGAGGATGGATTGGATGCCCTTATCGAAGGCTTCGATGATGGTCGGGAGTTCCGAGACAGGCCACTGAGAAGGATGCGTCGTCATGTCCATCTGAGATCCGAAGGCGGCCAGAAGGGGAGGCAGCTGACCCACGCTGGATTTATTGGCCGGCAAGTTCATGGTCTCTTTGGACAGCGCGGCCTGCTGGTCCGGCCCAGTCAGCCATCGCAGGAAGTCGACGGCTTCTTTTTGATGCTTGGATCTCGCGTTCACCATAAAGGAAGAGCCGGCTCCGCCCCAGATGCGCATGGGGTAGCGGTTGGAAAGCTTCGGGGGGAGCATGGCGCTGTAATTCAAATTGGGACTCATGCCGCGATAAACGTTGACGCACCAGGAGCCGTTGAAGGCGAAAGCGGCTTTGCCGTTGGCAAAGGTTTGCTCCGCGGTCTTGTTGATCATCGTCACCACGCCTGGGACGAGAAGATCTTCCTTGCGAATCTGTTCAAAAAGGCCGAGGACCTTGATCCAATCCGGATCGGTGTAAGAGACCTTGCCGCGGAACGTGTCCAGAACCTTTTTCTCGCCCATGATGTTGAAGGCGTAGTTGCTGGCGAAGCAGTCGATCATCCACGTCTCGCCCCAGCCGCTCACCAGACCCGGAATGCCGGCGGTCTGGAGCTTGTGCCAGTCCGCGATGAACTCGGACCACGTCTCGGGCGCCTTTTCGGGATCCAGCCCCGCTTGCTTGAACAAATCCTTGTTGTAGAGCATCTGGATGTTGGTCACGTCGATAGGAACGCCGTAGAGTCCCGGCGGGACGTCATACTGATTCCCGGCCTCAAAAATGTTGTTGGCCAGTGCCTTGGCGAAAAAGGCCTTGCGCCAGGAGTTGTTGTCCTCGTTCATCGCGTCCTGGAGATTCAGGATATGTCCCGACTTGATGAAACTCGCCAGATCGCGGGATTCACCGAGAACGCCGAAAATATCGGGGAGTGTGTTCGTCTGCGCGGCGGCGCGCACGCGGGACGAATAAGCATCGGAAGGCGCGTAGAGCTCAAGCCGCACCCGGGTCCCGTGGGTCTTCTGATACTCGTCGGCGAGCCGCTGCAGGGCGTCCTCGCGGTCGGTCATCCAGTGCCAGACCACCACCTCATTCTGGCCGCCGGAGTTCGACTTGACGCAGCCCACAGCAAACGCCAAACCAAGGAACAAGAGAGAAATAAAGGCCGTCATCCCCGAATGCCCCTGTCGGGGATCCATGAAATGATGGATCCCCCGCCAGCGACCGCGGGGGATGACGTCATTGTTGATCTGGTCTCGCATGGATAAAGAGGGTCGGATTATACTTGAAAGATTACTTCGCATTCCATAGCTCCTTCATTCGAAAGTACGCGGGACGAAGAACGCGGGCAAAGGGACTGCCTTTCCCGGAACCCTGGCTGGCGATGCCGAACCATTCCTCATAGCTCCAACCGTCCAGAAACGGCCCGCCGAACTGAGGGACACGATCATGGACGTCCGGCTGCAGATTCTTATACAGCGCGCTTTTGGACGCGTACCAGTCGGCGCGTTCCTTTTGGATTTTAAGAGGCAAGTCGCTGTTGGCCTTCCACCACTCGTCGATAAATTCAAAGAGGACCCCGCCCAGGGCATTGCCGACGCCACGCCCGGCCATGTGCGCCTCAAGATCTTCCCAGCTATTGGCCAGGTACATGGCCTGGTAAGCCTCGGCTTCCTCTTGAGAATATCCTTCGGCGTAGGCGGGAGCGCCGTACTCCGTCACAAGAACCGGCTTGTCCAGCTGTTCCCGAACATCCTGGAAAAAGCTTCGACCAAAGCCTTGCTCTCCCCTGTAAACATTGGCGCCCAGGATATCGATGTGCGGGGCCTTCTCCTTGATGATATCCAAGTTGAGCACATCCCCGTTGGCAATGGCGACCGGCCGCGTCGGATCCAGCTGATGAATAAGCTGGGCCGCCTGGTCCACGAGCTCATAGAAGGCCGCCGGTTCTTTTCCCGAGTTATTGCCGACCCCATAGACGTTCTCGTTGCCCAGCACCCACAGGAGGATGTAGGGTTCATCCTTGTACTCTTCCACCATCTTGCGTACCCCATCGAGCATGCGCTTAGCTTGAGCCGGGTTCCGGTAGTCGGTCCCTTCGGTCCAGGTGGCACCTGAATCAACCGCATAGCCGCCCAGCACATCGCCGCACAAGACATAAAACCCGTAGTCACGGTACAGCTTCCGGAAAAACTCCTTATCGTAGAGATGATGATAGGCCCGCAGCGTGTTGGCGCCGAGGTCCTTTATGAGCTGAGCGTCGCCCACGACCGGCTCATCCGGGTCACGCACCCCGTTGCCGTTCTTATCCACATACGATTCAAAGAACCCGTCATGCAGCCCGTTGTGGTTGGTATCCAAAAGCTGCCAGTCTTTGGACACGTTCCAAGTGCCCCGGTCAGGGCTGAGTCCCACCGGAGTCACGGAATAGGTGATCGCCTTTATGGCAAACGGCTTCCCATCCACGAAAAGCTGCCAGTGATGGTTGGCGTATTTCTTGAGCTGGACTTTCGGTCCACCGATCGTTTGCACAACGGCTGGGGTCAGACCCCTTGTCGACGTGGGGTCTGACCCCATTCCGTTTGACCCCATTCCGTTTTTGTCGGCGACAAGACGGCCGGGGTCGACGCTGAAAACGTCATTGTTGGTCTTCGTATCAAATTTCCCCTTGACCGCAATTTCCCCCCCCGTCCAGCGCATGCGGAGCCGTGGGTGCCGCCGCAACAGTTGCTCCATCCGGTCCAGGGAGGCCGGGCCCATATACCAGGGCGTGCTGAAATAGGTATAGCCGACCGCTTTGGGGAAATGAACGGCGACCGCATACAACCCCTTTACGGCCTCGGCCAGCATGCCCAGGCGTTCGAACATCACCGCCGTATAAAACTGTTTGACTCCCGGATCTTCGGCGGTCGAAGCCCATTTGTAAAAGTTGAGCGCGGCGGTCGGCGTATCGACAAAGCGCCAGTGATTGCCCGCGAGTTTTCCTTCCTTAACTAATTTTTGATACTCCGGATCTTTGAACACATCCGTATTGGGATAGAGGCCTTCGCCGGCGGCCCGCGCAAGCCCGGCGCGGTCGGTGATGGCATAACGGTAACGCGGGGCTCCGAGCTCTCCAGACAGTCCGTATTTTTCATACGGGATTGGACCTTTTATGCCGGGGAAGGCGAGGCGAAGAGAATCTTGGCTGGGCACGGCCTCGGCACGGGTCGTCGCCTGCT
>JBGPLV010000019.1:0-12943 GCA_041486625.1 Elusimicrobiota bacterium | reverse complement strand
ATCAAGTTCACCCGTCCTATTCCGTCCCCAGCCATCGAGATCGGCGCCGAAGAAAATCCGGAGGCTGCCACCTATTACATCCGCGACAACGGGGTCGGCTTTGATATGCAGTTCTCGAACAAACTCTTTGGGGTGTTCCAGCGCCTGCATAGCGTTCAGGAATTTGAAGGGACAGGCGTGGGACTGGCGATCGTGCAGCGGATCATCCTGAAACATGGGGGCCGCGTCTGGGCCGAGGGGCGCACGAACGAAGGCGCCACCTTTTATTTCTCTCTGCCGAAAACGGAGGATGCCCGGTGACGCCGAAAGACGCTGTGGATCTTTTAATCGTGGAAGATAACCCTCATGATTTGGAATTAACCCTGCGCGCTCTCAAAAAAGCGCAGGTCGAGAGCACCGTGGAGGTCGTACAGGATGGGATTGAGGCCCTGGATTTTCTCTTCTGCCGGGGGCGATACTCCCAGCGCTCAGCCGGCCAAGTTCCCAAAGTCATTCTTCTGGACCACAAACTTCCAAAAGTCGACGGGATGGAAGTTCTTCGCCAAATTAAGTCCGATGAACGGACCAAGGTGATTCCCGTGGTGATGCTGACCTCCTCGCAGCAGGAGCGCGACATCTTCGAGAGCTACAGCCTGGGCGTCAACAGCTACATCGTGAAACCGGTCGATTACGCCAAGTTCTCAGAAACGATCGCCCATCTGGGGAGTTATTGGCTTACCCTGAACCAGCCCTCCCACTAGCCGCGTGTCTCTTCATTACCTCATCGACGGATACAATTTGCTTTATGCCTTGCCGGAGATTCCTCCCGGCCCCTGGCCGACCAAGAGGGAGATCATGATCGAACTCCTCTTGTCCTCCAAACCTCAAGGGAACAATCGGATGACCGTCGTATTCGACAGCCGCGAAGGGTTGGGGGATCGAATACGCCGCGGCGCCATTGAAATGGTCTTTACTGCCGGGGAGACCGCCGATGACTGGATTGCGCGCCGGGTGCGGGAGACGCCCAACCCTCGGACACTCGTCGTGGTGTCAAACGATCAAGGAATTCGGACTTTAGTGCGTGGCACGGGGGCAAAATGGATCAGTACAAAGGACTTTCTAAGACCGGACAAAGCCGCACTTGAACAACGCCCGGAGCGACAGGCCAAGATCGACTCAGATTCCATTACGGAAGAATTTAAAAAGAAATGGTTGGGTTGATTTACGGATGATAATACTGCAGTGCTTCGGGGAGTTCTTCTCTAATTTTCTGAATCCGGGTGTCGTCGGAAGGGTGTGTCGATAGGAACTCAGGTGGTTTCTGTCCGCCGGACGCCTTCATGCGCTCCCAAAAAGGTACGGCGCCGCGAGGATCATACCCCGCCTTGGCCATGAGAATGAGCCCGATATGATCCGCCTCCGCTTCCTGGCCCCGGCTGTGGGGCAAACCCACCCCTACACCATAGGCCATCTCCACCATCTGAAGACCCCCTTCACTCTTGATGACGCCCGCCTGGACAGCCACCTCTTCCCCTAGGCCGACCAATTTTTGCTGACTCATGCGCTCGGCGCCGTGCCGCGCCAAAGCATGGGCCACTTCATGCGACATCACCACCGCGAGGCCGTTTTCGTCCTTGGTCACGGGCAGAATTCCTGTATACACCGCGACCCTTCCTCCGGGCAAACAAAAGGCATTCATCGTTTTGGGATCTTCGATGACGATAAATTCCCAATGGTATTCCGGCTTATCGGCCGCCTTGGCGATCCGGTCCCCGATGCGCTTGACCATGGCATTGGACTCAGAATCCTTGGAGATTTTGTTCTTCGCCTTCACGTCCGCGTAAGCCTGCGCGCCCAATTGATCTTCATCGCCCTCCGAAACAATGTTGAATTGGCGACGATTGGTATAAGGGACCGTAGCGCACCCAGCCAACAGAAGCGCCCCAGCGATGGAAGCCGCAATGGGTTTCCGAAGTCTCATAGGAGCATTTTAATATAATCGAATGGGAGGTAAAACATGCCGAAATTATTGACGGAAAACGAGGTCCAGACAAAACTCCGCAAAATCCCGGGCTGGGAACGCCGCGGCCAGGAGATCTCACGGCTGTATATCTTTTCGGGATTCATCAGTGCGATGGCCTTTGTGAATCATGTGGCGGATTTGGCGGAGACGATAGACCACCACCCTGATATCTTGATCCAGTACCGCAAGGTCAAGCTGACCCTTTCCACTCACTCTGCCGGCGGCCTTACGGACCTGGATTTTACGCTCGCCCAAAAAATCGACGCCTGATGTATTCGAATTCGCGCATTGAGACGTTCGAGCAGTGCCCCCGGAAATACAAGTTCCGCTACATCGAGAACATCCGCACGGAGACGGAAGGAATCGAGGCCTTCGTGGGCAAGCGCGTGCATGAATCCCTGGAAAAACTCTACCGGGACCTGAAGATGACTAAACTTCTGGCGTTGGACGAGCTCCTTCATTTTTACGAAAACGAATGGGAAAAGAACTGGCACGGCAAGGTGCGGGTCGTGCGCGAAGGAATCTCTCCCGGACACTATTTTGCACTGGGCAAGCAGTGCATCGCCGACTACTACAAGCGCTGGCATCCGTTCAACCAGGGAAGGACCCTGGGCCTTGAAGAGCGTATTGAGATGAAACTGAAGGATGGAGACAAAAGTTACAGCATTCAAGGCTACATTGACCGCCTCACCTGGGACCCCGCCACGGAAACCTATGAGATCCACGATTACAAAACGGGAAGCACAATCCCGACGCAGGAAGAAGCCGATCAGGACCGGCAACTGGCCCTTTATCAGCTGGGCATTATGCAGCGCTGGCCGGACGCCAAACGCGTCAAGCTGATATGGCACTATCTGGCGGCCGACAAGGATATCGCCTCCTCACGCACGCAAGCGGATCTGGCGTCACTTGAGCGGGAAGTGATCGAAGCGATCCACCAGATTGAACAGGAAACCAAACTGGGACGTTGGGAAGTCAAAGTCAGCCGGCTCTGCGAGTGGTGCGAGTACAAGCCCATCTGCCCGGCGTGGAAGCATCCCGTCGCGATGGAAGTTCTTTCTCCGAATGAATACCTAAAAGATACCGGCGTTCAGCTCGTTCAGAAATACGCGGAACTGGAGGCCAAGAAGGCGGATCTTCAGGCGGACATCAAATCGATTGGCCAGGAACAGTCTAAGATTGAGGAAGCCGCGCTCGCGTACGCAGAGAAAGAGAACCTTCTGACTCTGGACGGGCCCGAACACCGCTTGGTCATCAAGAACGAAGACGAGTTTCGAGCGCCGACCAAATCCGAAGACCCCTTCGCGTGGGAGCTTCTCCGCACGACGCTCAAGAACGCGGGGAAGCTGGAAGACGTGTCGACGGTGAACAGTGCCATGCTAAAATTCGCCATGAGGAAAGGGAAATGGCCTCCGGACGTGGTCAAGTCCGTGATGGGATTGGTTAAGCAAGGCATCAAGAAAACGATTTCATTGGTGAAAAAATGAACAACCCTGGACTCATCATTTTTGATCTTGGACGCGTGCTCGTGGATTTTGATTTTCGTAAGGTGGTCCGACGCCTCAAGCGGTATTCTCCTCTCTCGGAAAAGGAGATCCGCGGGTACTTCATGCGGACCCCTCTGTGGGACGCCTTCGAACGGGGCGCCGTCGAGCCCAAGGATTTTTTCCTGCAGCTGGCCAAGGAGTTAAAACTGAAGAACCTCGGCTTTAAGGAATTTGCTCCCCTTTGGAACACGATCTTCACGGAAAAGCATGATACGGTGTCTATTCTTCAGCGACTGCGGGGCCGCTACCGCATCACACTTCTCTCCAACGTGAACATCCTCCACTGGGACCACATCATGGAGGCCCATGACTTCATGCAGTGGTTTGACCATCCTATCGCTTCTTGGGAAGTGGGTCAGCGGAAACCCGAGCTCGACATTTACCGGACCACGCTCCATCGGGCCGGAGTGGCGCCCCAGCACGCTGTCTTCATCGATGACACGGAAGGTCATGTCCTGGCCGCACGCGCTCTCGGCATCCGCGCGTACCAGTTCATCAACGCGCAGCAGCTCGTACGGGATTTGGACGGGATATTGCAATGAGAGGTCGTGGCCTGTGGCCTGTGGCCCGAATATGGATCATGGTTATGACGTTGATGGCGGGTCACGGGTCACGGGTCACGGGTCAACCCGAATCTTCTCTCGCGCAGCAGGCCGAGGAAGCTTGGCAGCGCCGGGCCGAGCCGGGCCAGACGGAAAGAGCCATTTCGTTGTGGATGCAACACCGCAACCGTCCAGAGGTGTCGTATGGTGGCGGTTATTCCCCCGACCGGGACGAATATTTGATTAAGCTGACCAAGGCGTGCGGGCGGGCGGTGCGGCATGCCGTCACGAAGGAAGATCGCAAGCACTGGGCCGATCTAGCGCGCGAATTTGGTGCCCAGGCCATTCAGAAAAATCCCGCCAATGCGGAAGCGTACGCCGTCTACGGCGAGGCTTTGGGACAGTGGTCAAACGTTCATAAAGGGATGGGAAGCTTAAGCGTGGTCGAGAAGGCAGTCGAAACCCTGCAAAAGGCGATCGTCATCAACCCGAAGCTGGCCTACGCTCACATGCTTTTAGCGGAGTTCTACCGCCAGTCTCCACGCCTGTTTTCGGTTGGAAGCAAGAAAAAGGCCTTGGCCGAAGCACGGCTGGCCGTGGAATACGGGCCTGGTTACGCGATTAATCACCTGGTACTGGCCCGGGTCCTCCTGGATCTAGGCAAGAAGGAAGAAGCCATTTCTGAGCTCAAGAAGATCGGTACGCTCTCACCTCCAGCAGATGCGGTCCCGGAGACGCGTGCCGATCAGGAAACGGCTCTCACGATGCTTGAGTCGCTGGGCCTTAAGCCGGCCGAGACGAAGAGTCCCACAAATGCTCAACAGCCTCCCCAATGTGGAGAAGCCGGCGGCATCTGCGCGGAGCTGCCATGAAAATAATATCTTTCTGCCTTCTGCTCTCTGCTTTCTGCTCTGCGGCAAATGCTCAAGGCTTTCTCCCGCCCCAATCGACATCCACGGTCAGTTCATCGGAAGCATCGCATCCCCTTTTAATCGGAGAAAAAGTGCCGGAATCCCTGACCGTGACAGATGAAAATGGAAAGAAAAGGACTCTTCTTTCCTACAAATCTCCCCTGGAGGTTCTGGTTGTAACCTTTTTCTCCGCTCGCTGTTCCGCCGCGCAAGCCGAATGGCCTCAGTTCAGACAACTGAACGAGCGCTATAAGGACTGGCGGGTGGCTTTCGTGGCCGTCTCTTCTTCAGCCCGGGAGATGCTTCCTGAGCTTTCGGGCGCTTTAAAGCGCGAAAAGCTTCCTTGGTCTGCGGATTCCGATGACCAGAGGGCGGCAGTGGGCTTACTCAAAATTACTGGGACCCCGGAAGTGTTAGTCATTGACGAATACGGAGTATTGAAATACCGCGGCCCTGTCGTTCACGTTCGGAACGTGCTCGACACGGTCATTGGCCACCTGGATGCCGTCCAGGAGCCTGAACCGCCATTCGAAGGGAAGTGCGCTCTATAATGTTCCGCCTGTTCCGATTTCTGCCGACCCACTGGTGGCGCCCCTCCGCCTGGAAAACGTGGTGGACCTACGTCCACTGGCGCCTCGAAACCTACGGGGTCTACTACCCGGATGGAAAACTCCATGCACATTCGCTGTGGACACTTCTCCGTCAACTGTCCTCCTACCTGCGCTGGCTGAAGGAAATCGACCTCCATCGAGGGCTAGTCCCAACCCCACACAAATAAAAGTCGATTTAGCGGGCGGCTCCGGCTTTGATTTTAAGGGCGTTTAACGCAGCATCATAGTTCGGGTGATTGGCGACTTCCGGCACGTATTCCACGTACTGGACGGTGTCGTCGGGACCGACCACAAAGATCGCGCGAGAGAGAAGGCGAAGCTCCTTAATCAGAGTGCCAAAGGCCTTGCCGAAAGAGACATCCCGGTGGTCCGAGAGACACTTGAGATTCTTGATGCCCGCCGTCTGGCAGAAGCGCCCCTGCGCAAACGGAAGATCAACTGAGATAACAAGCGTTTCCACACCCGGCAGCTTGGCGGTTTCTTCGTTAAACCGCCGCGTCTCCGCGTCACAAACCGGCGTATCGAGCGACGGCACGGAAAGGATCAGCCGCGTTTTACCCTTGCTGGCCGCGAGCGTCACAGGGGAAAGGTCTCCGGCAAGCGCCGTAAATTCGGGGGCTTTCTGGCCGACTTTGATTTCAGGTCCGACGAGCGTGAAAGGGTTGCCCTTTAACGTTGTTCCATTTTTACGTTCAATGTCCATAGGTACTTCCTCCTTATTATTGTCTTCCTATTTTAGTAATCTTCCAGGACTCATGACCGAGTCGTTTTTCGATTTCCTCAAAGAGTTCCTGGGTGGGTTTGACGGTCACATCGGTCTCCACGATCACGGTTCCCTGAGAGGGTGTCGCCACCTCCAGGCACACCCGGCAGCGGCCGGGATAGCGGGACAGAACCTCCTTCAAATCCTCCAAAATCGTTCCTTCGACACCAGGGGAGGCCATCCGCACCAAGAGCTCGCTCACATACTGCTCGCGCGCCTTGCCCAAGAGCGCCATCTCCTCAACTAAAATCTCAGGATTTCCATCTTCCGCGCGGCGGTTCACTTTCCCGGTCACGACCACCATCTCAGACGGCTTCAAGTATTGCGAGATGCCGCTGGCATAGGCTTTCGGAAAAACAATGAGATCGACTTCCCCTTCCAGATCCTCAAACCGGCAGCGGGCATAAGGCTCCTTTTTGGCTTTGGTGACCAGACGCCGGACGTTCGAGAGCATGCCCGCCACGCGGACGACACTCCCCGAAGAGGGCAGCTTATTCAATCGGTGGGACGAAAAGAGATTGAGTTCGCTTTGGAAGCGAGCCAGCGGATGTCCTGACAAATAAAATCCAAGCACTTCCTTCTCGCAGGCCAACAGCTCATGCTCCGACCACCCGACCCGCGAATCCGTATCGCCGTTTCTCCCGCTCGCCCGCTCGCATGCTCCATTGGTCTTGGCGGGCGACATCTCCTGCCAGCCGAAGAGAGAGTCCTGTCCGCTCTGAACTTCTTCCCGCATCCTGGAGGAACGGGTCATGACGCCATCAAGCTCCATAAGGAAACGCGCCCGGGAACGCTGCGGCGATTCGGTGGCAAAAAAATCGAAAGCTCCCGCCTTGATCAGCGACTCCAACACTTTGCGGTTGGCAAGCCGCAGATCGATGCGCTGAAAAAATTCCTCAAAGGATTTGAACGGCCCATGGGTCCGGCGAGAGTCGACGATGGAATCCACGGCGCCGGACCCCACATTCTTCACCGCCAAAAGACCAAACCGGATGGCGTTGTCCTCGATCGAAAAGTCGCTAAAGGACTTCTGAACATCGGGAGGGAGCACTTTAATTCCCATGGCCTCGGCTTCGCTGATGAAATTGACCAGCTTCGAATCCTCCTCTTTGCCGACGGCGCTGTGTCCGATTTCGCTCGTGAGCAGCGCCGTCATGAACTCGATCGGATAGTTGGCCTTAAGGTAAGCCGTCTGATAGGAGATCAGGCCATAGGCCGTGCTGTGGGACTTGTTAAACCCGTAGCCGCCGAAGGTGACGATCTGCTCAAACACCTGGTGCGCGGTTCTTACCTTGATCTCCTTGGCCTCGGCGCCTTCCATGAATAGGCCGCGCAGTTTTTCGATCTCCTCGGGAATCTTTTTGCCCATGGCCTTGCGCAGCACGTCCGCCTGCCCGGGGGAAAAGTTCGCGAAATCACGCGAGATGCGCATGACTTGTTCCTGGTACAGGATCACGCCGTAGGTTTCCTTGAGGATGGGTTCCAGGACGGGATGGTCATACCTAATCATCGAGGGATTGTGTTTCCGTTTCACAAACTCCTCGAGCATGCCGGCGCCCATGGGGCCCGGACGATACAGAGCGATCAAGGCAATAATTTCCTCGAAAACGTTGGGTCGGAGCCTACGCAGGAGATCCCGCATGCCGGAACTTTCCAGTTGGAACACCCCGATCGCTTTGGCCTCTTGCAAGAGCTTGAACGTCGCCGGGTCGTCCAGTGGGATCGACTTGAGGTCGAAATCCGGCATATGGCGCTCCCGCACGAGGCGACAGGCATCCTCGATGACCGTCAGCGTCCGCAGGCCCAAGAAGTCTATCTTGAGCAGCCCTAGCTTAAGCAGCGCTTCGTCGTTGTACTGCGTCGTGATGACGTCCTTGGCGCCTTTGGCGAGCGGTACGTACTGGGTCAGATCCCCTTTGGCAATGACGATGCCCGCCGCATGAACACCGGTATGGCGTTTGAGGCCTTCGAGTCGCTGGGCTGTTTGAAGCAGTTTTTCCACTTCGGGATTTTGTTTGCACTCCAGTTGGAGCTCCGGCACGTTCTTTCGGGCCATCTCGATGGTGGTGCCGAGTTCCCGGGGGATGAGTTTGGCGATCCGGTCCACTTCCGCCAGAGGAAAGCCCATCACTCGGCCGACATCCCGGACGACCAGGCGCGCCAGCATCGACCCGAAGGTGATGATCTGGGCCACGCTTTTTTCGCCGTATTTGTTGCGGACATACTCGATGACGCGTTCGCGGCCGCCATCCGAGAAATCGATGTCCAGATCCGGCATGCTGCGGCGATCGGGATTCAAGAACCGTTCAAAGAGAAGGCCGTATTTCATCGGGCAGATATCGGTGATGCCAAGCGCATAAGACACGATGGATCCCGCTCCGGAACCTCGCCCCGGGCCGACCGGAACGCCATTTTTCTTGGCCCAGTGCACGAAATCCCAGACAATCAGGAAATACGTGGAAAAACCCATCTTGTGAATGACGGAGAGCTCGTAGCGCAGGCGCTCCATGTAGTTTCCCTGTTCAGACCCATAGCGGTGTTGCATCCCTTCCAGGCACAGTTTTTCCAGATAGGCGTCGGCGGATTGTTTGGAGGGCACTTCGTAGTGCGGCAGGAGCATCTGATCCAGTTTGATGTCGACCGTGCAGCGCTCGGCGATCTCGAGCGTCCGGCGCACCGCTTCCGGGCAATGTTTGAAGAGCGCGTACATCTCTTCCGGAGTCTTGTAGTAGAACTCCTGCTCCTCAAAACGCAGCCGGTTGGGTTCCACTAGGGTGGACCCCGTGCCGATACAGAGCAACGCGTCGTGCGCGGCCGCGTCTTCCTTCCTCAAATAGTGGCAATCATTGGTCACGACCAGCGGGACACCGGTCTTCTTCGAGAGTTCGAGCAGCTTTTCGTTCTGTCGCTTCTGATCTGCGATCCCGTGGTCCATGAGCTCGAGGTAATAGTTTTCTTTGCCGAAAATGTTCTGGTAATCGTCCACGATCTTAAGCGCTTCCTTGTCTTTTTCCGCGAGCAGCGCCTGCGCGAGCTCGCCCTTGAGACAACCGGAAAGCGCGATGAGGCCCTTCCCATGCTTAGCCAGCACTTCTTTGTCCACGCGGGGTTTGTAGTAGTAGCCTTCCAGAAACCCGATGGAGCACAGCTGGATCAGGTTTTGGTAGCCTTCGTTGTCGCGCGCGAGCAGCGTGAAATGGTAATAAGCGTCCTCTTGACCTTTGGTGGAGTCGCGATCGAGGCGGGATTTGGGCGCCAGATACATCTCACAGCCGATGATCGGCTTCACGTGGACGGCCTTGGCGGCCTGGTAGAATTCGATGGCGCCGTAGAGATTGCCGTGATCGGTCACGGCGAGAGCAGGCATTTTCATCTCCGCGATGCGTTTTAACAACTCGCCGGGTTTTCCTTTTTCATCCGTCAGGCGGCAGGCCCCGTCGAGAAGGGAATACTCGGAATGGGAGTGAAGGTGAACGAATGAATCCATCTTAAACCACGGCGGGCGCGCCGCGCAGAAGCGCCAGGATCACTTCAAAATCGGAAATGAGGCCGACCAGTTTCCGGTCCTTGTCTACGACCGGCAGCCGTTCATAGTTTTGCGCCTGGAGGTGCGCGGCCGCTTCCAAAAGGGAATCATCCATAGATACCCAATGCAGGTCCGAACACATAACATCGGCGGCCAAAATCAGCTTCTCGTGATGCGTATCGAGTCCCGCAAAGGCCTGATTGAACAGCGAGGCCAGCTGGCCTTTATCTTCCAGGGCAGAAAAATCGCGCAGGATTTCGTAGTAGCGCGGCAGAAAGATATCGACCAGATCATCGATCGTGATAAATCCGGCCACACGCTGGGCGGCGTCGATGATGGGCAGGGAATCGAGGTGGTGCTTCAGAAACTTGTCGAGGACATCTTTGAGCGTCGCGTTCTGGGGCAGAACGATGACGGAAGTGCGCATCACGTCTCGAACCTTCATGCGGGTTTCACATTAAACTCATTCATAGCCGTTTCGATACCTTTTTGGACAGCTCGAACCACGGCGGAAGCCGCTCTAGCAATGATGGTCGTCACTTCCGTCCGCTCCCCTTTGCCGAAAGGTTCTAGAACAAAATCAGCAGGGTCCTTTCCAGCAGGCACCGGACCTACTCCGATACGCAGGCGCGGTACGTTTTGAGTTCCCAGGTGGTCGAGAATGGAATTCAGACCGTTATGTCCACCGGAGGATCCTTTGAGACGAATCCGCAGGCTCCCTAAAGGGAGCTCAAAGTCATCGGAAACAACCAGTATTTCGTCCGGCAACAAGCCTTTCTTATGCACGAGCTTCGCCACGGGTACCCCGGAACTATTCATGAACACATCAGGGATATACAAATTGACGTCGTCGAGTTTTTCCTCTTGGAGAAATTCCACGACGCGGCGGCCGATGTTGTGGCGGGTCGATGCATAAGACTTCCCCGGATTGCCAAGACCCACAACGAGCTTGATCGCCAACTATTTTCCTTCGGGTTTCTTCGCCTCAGGCTTAGCGCCTGCCTTGCCGGCAGGCTGGCCTGCCGCAGGAGCTGCCGGTTTCTTTTCGGCGCCTGCCGCCGGTTTGGCACCCGCCGCGGCCGCCCCCTCTTCGCCTTCTTCGACTTTACCCTTCTTGATGACTTCGGGTTCGGTCGCCGTCGCTCCGGCCACCGCCGCTTCCGCCACAGGCGTTTCCTCGACGACTTTGACCGTCAGAACGTGAACGATCACATTCTCTGCGTCCATGAGAATTTCGACACCTTTGGGCAGCGCAAGTTCTTTGGCCCGAATGCCCTGGTTGATCTGAAGATTTGAAATATCCGCCTCAATGAAGGCGGGAATTTCCGTGGGCAAGCAGCGCACACGGATCTCGCGCACCAGGTGCTCGAGTACTCCGCCGCCGACTTTGACGCCGGGGGCTTCGCCCTTGACCTGGAGGGGGACTTTGGTCTCGATCTTCTGCTTGAGCGAGATGCGCTGGAAGTCCACGTGCCAGAGCGCGCGGGTGATGGGATGACGTTGAATCTCCTTCATCAGGACCGCGTGAGAACTTCCCCCGATTTTCAGGTTAATGAGAGCGTTGCGGCCCCCCTTCGAACGCAAAATGTTTTGCACGCTTTTTTCATCGATGGAGAGCATCACCGGCTCTCCCTTATCCCCATAGGCGATACCGGGAATGCGGCCTTTTTGCCGCATGGCTTTCACGGCTCCCTTGGTGCTGGACGGGCGTTCCACCGCTTCTAAGACGATTTCTTCTTTCATACGGGTCTCCTTATCATATTTACACGAATAGCTGGCTAACGGACTGGTCCTCATGGATCCGCTTGATCGCTTCCGCCAAAAGCGGAGCCACCGAGAGGACCGTGACTTTGGGCGAGGACTTGCCCTTGAGTGGAATGGTGTTGGAAATCATCAGCTCCTCAATGGGAGATTTGTTGAGACGGTCTATTGCGGGTCCCGACAGGACGCCGTGCGAACAGGCGGCGAAAACCCGCTTGGCTCCGAACTCTTTGAGCGCCTCGGCATCTTTACAGAGCGTACCCGCGGTGTCCACCATATCATCCAATAAAATAGCGGTCTTCCCTTTCACGTCACCGATGACATTCATCACGTCCGCCACATTGGCCCGGGGACGCCGCTTGTCGATGATGGCCAGATCGGCGTCCAGGCGCTTGGCGAACGCTCGGGCGCGCTCCACGCCGCCCGCATCCGGCGACACCACCACGATATCCGTGAGACGCTTGTCCCGGATGTAGTCCAGAAAAACAGGCATCGCATAGAGATGATCCACCGGAATGTCAAAGAATCCCTGAATCTGGCCGACGTGCAGATCCATTGCCAGCACGCGGTCCGCTCCTGCCGCCGTGATAAGGTTGGCAACCAACTTCGCGGAGATCGGAACTCGCGGCTCGGACTTTCGGTCTTGCCGGCCGTAACCGTAATAGGGGAGGACGACCGTAATGCGCCGTGCGGAAGCGCGAGACAGAGCGTCCACCATGATCAAAAGCTCCATGACATGGTCATTGACCGGCGGGCAGGTGGGCTGGACCAGGAAGACGTCGTCGCCGCGCACGTTCTGCATGATCTGCAGACGGATTTCTCCATCGGAGAACCGTCCAATCTCCGCCTCGCCCAGCGGGACGTGGAGGATGTCACAAATTTCCTCGGCCAGCTCTTTATTGGCGTTGCCGCTAAATACCTTCAGTCGTTCACTCATGATGGCTCCTTGACCCTTTCTGGTGTTTAGACCGGAACGCCTTAGCCCAATCCTCTTTCGTCACCTGGCGGGTCCTCGCCACGGCGAGCGCATTCGGTTTCACGTCTTCGGTAATGGTGGAGCCTGCCGCCACGATGGCGCCGCGCCCCAGCCGGACGGGCGCGACCAAGTTGGCGTTGGAGCCCACAAAAACGCCGTCTTCAATATGCGTCTCGAACTTGGCAAAGCCGTCATAATTGCAGGTGATGGTCCCGGCGCCCACGTTGACGTCTTTCCCCACCTGCGCGTCCCCGATGTAGGTCAGATGGTTCACCTTAGACCCCCGGCCAATGGTTGATTTCTT